>VFLB01000122.1 GCA_009914645.1 Synechococcaceae bacterium Bin_79_3 | reverse complement strand
TCCCCGGTGTACCTGAACACGTAGTTAATTTCTTCCTTTATGTGGCGGAGGAGGTGCGGCAATTACTCAGTGTTCTCGGTGTAGCTCGCCTTGAGGATTTAATTGGCCGCAGTGATTTGTTGCAACCCCGGAGAGTGCAGCTAGCTAAAACAGCCTCCCTAGATCTCTCCTGCTTGTTAGAACCAATTCCTGCAGCGCTTGATCGCAGCTGGTTGCAACATGCTGCGATTGCCCACAGCAATGGCCCAGTTTTAGAAGATCAATTGTTGGCTGATGTTGAGGTAATGGCTGCGATCGAGGGGCACAGCAAAATCAGTCGAAATTTGGCCATTGTGAATACTGATCGCAGCGTTGGCGCTCGCCTATCTGGAGAAATAGCAGCGCGCCACGGCAATAAAGGTTTCAACGGCGAATTAGAACTTAATTTCAATGGTGCCGCAGGACAAAGTTTTGGTGCTTTTGTGCTGCAAGGCATGAAGTTGCACCTAGTGGGAGAAGCAAACGACTACGTAGGAAAAGGTCTTAATGGCGGACGCCTCACAGTGGTGCCACCAGCCGGAGTGAAAGATCCTGGCCAGCAGGTGATCCTTGGTAATACCTGTCTTTATGGGGCCACTGGCGGAGAGTTATTTGCCCTGGGCTGCGCCGGTGAACGTTTTGGTGTTCGCAATAGTGGGGCGGTGGCAGTGGTGGAAGGGGCAGGCGATCACTGCTGCGAATACATGACAGGTGGTGTGATTGTGGTGCTTGGCCGCACTGGTCGCAATGTGGCCGCCGGCATGACAGGTGGTGTGGCCTTCATCCTTGATGAAGAGGGAGGCTTAGTAAACAGGGTTAATCAGGAAATTGTGAGCCTTGAATCACTTGCAACCCCCGAACAGGAAATGATCCTGTTGCCTTTGCTTAAGGCCCATCAAGTTGCCACTGGCAGCACAAAAGCAGCTGCGATTCTTGCCGATTGGAGTAATTGGAAAACACGTTTCAAGGTGCTTGTAACCCCTATTTAGCGTGGGTATTTCGCCATAAGTTTTTGCACTTCACCGGCGTGGTAACTACTGCGGGTTAGGGGGCTGCTCACCACTTGAAGGAAGCCAAGTTTCTCCTCTCCGTAAATACGAAACTGATCAAATTGCCCTGGGGTGGGATAGCGATCTACCGCTAAATGTTTTGGGCTAGGAGATAAGTATTGGCCAATAGTAATGATGTCTACATGGCGGGAGCTGAGGTTGCTTAATACCTCAAGTACCTCATCATCTGTTTCACCTAATCCCACCATTAAGCCTGATTTTGTGTAAGCGCGTGGCCAGCCTTGATGCACCCGTTGCAGTAGCTCAAGCGAGCGCTCGAATAAACCTTGGGGCCTGGCTTTTTTATAAAGCCGAGGCACCGTTTCGATGTTGTGATTTAGCACTTCGGGGGCTGCCGCCATCACTGTTGCAAGGGCATCCCAATTGCCGCAAAAATCAGGGATCAACAGTTCGATCGTGGTATGTGGGCTGCGCTGGCGAACCTGATTAATGCAAGCCACAAATTGACTAGCACCCCCATCGATTAAGTCGTCTCGATTTACTGAAGTGATTACCACATGGCTGAGGTTTAAGCGTTCAACTGCTTCTCCTAACCGTTGCGGTTCTGTGGGATCAAGCTCTCGCACACTTTTGTCAAAGTCGATATCGCAATAAGGGCATGCCCTAGTGCAACCAGGACCCATTATTAAAAATGTGGCAGTTCCAGCCGCGAAGCATTCACCAATATTTGGACAACTTGCCTCTTGGCATACGGTGTTTAATTTGAGATCCAGCAGTAGATCTGCCACCTCTCCAATCCGCTCCCGTTGGGGGGCTTTAACTCGTAACCAGGGGGGTTTCAACAAAATCTTTTCCTGAGATCAGAATATCTGGATATGGCGCAGGTTCGAATCCTGTCATCCCGATTAACTTAATTCCGCCCCCGGGTAACCCCTGGGCGTGAGCATCAGGCCTGATTGAGTTTTAGTGCTGCTATTTCCAATTAATATCAAACTGAACATATCAACTTGGGCTACTGGCAATTTTGCTAGCTGATGCAGGCTTATTGCTTCATCGGTGCGCCCCAGCTGCCGGCAAATTGCAGTGGGTGTTGCGGGATCCCTTTGCTCCAGTAGTAGCTCAAGAGCTCGGGCCAGTTGCCAGGATCGTCCTTGGGAGCGGGGGTTGTAAAGGGCCACCACAAAATCACCGATAGCAGCTGCTTGAAGCCGTTTTTCAATTACCGCCCAAGGGGTAAGCCGATCGCTAAGGCTCACGGTGCAAAGGTCGTGCATTAAAGGTGCACCAAGCCGTGCCGCTGCCATTTGGAAGGCAGAAATGCCCGGGTGCACATTGAATAAAGGCCGTTCTTGTTCTGGCAATTGCAGCCATTCCTCCAAGGCCAGGCCTGCCATGCCATACATGCCACTCTCGCCGCTCGAAATTAACGCCACTGCTACGCCTTGGCAGGCCAATGCCAAAGCCTCTTGGCAGCGTTGCCGCTCTTGGGTGAGCTGGCCTTCCAGCCTGGCTTGATCCATGCGGCGTAATGGTTCTAGTAAATCCAGATAAAGGCTGTAGCCCACCCAAACCTGCGCTGCTGCAAGGGCACTGCGGGCTGCGCCAGTGAGTTGTTCAATGCAACCGGGCCCTGCACCCACCAGGTGCAAACTGCCTCGTTGCGGCGCCCAGGCCGCGGCGGCTTTTGCGATCGCAACAGTTACGGCCCCTTCTCCGGGGGCGCCATGGAAGATCGCTTTAGCTGCTATCAATTCAGCGCCGGGGCCTGCTGCCGCCAAAGCCGCCGCTTCCGCCACACTGGCTGTCCCCACCTCCTTTGCTACTGCTGCAGATGGGTTGGGCACTTTGATTGGAGCGAGGGCTTCTGCGCGAAAAAATCGCAATGGCCATTGGCGCCCAGCGGCCAAAGCAAGTAACGCCGGTTCGTCGGCTTTTAGATCAAGGCTTGCAATACCAGCTACTGCTGCTTCTGCCAAATTTGCTTGGCTAATGGCTTGACTTACCGCTTTTTGCAACAACAAGAAATTGCTATTTCGTTCACAACCAATACCAAGCCAGAGCACTGGTGGATGCCAGCGGCAGCCAGGGCCAAGGTTTGCACTAACCAGCAACTCAGCTTCGTCTTCACTTTCAGCAGCTTGTATCGGAACACCACTGGCCTTAAGGCTCGCTAGGGCTAAGGGTTCGCCTGAATTCTGAGCAATAAGCACCACCTCATTACGAGCTGCTTTTTTCATCAGTTCATCCCAGAGGCCTTGGCCCTTTTGCCAACCCCAGGCAAAACCCCAATTATCTAAGCCAATGCGGCCATTACTGCTGCTGAAACCCGTTGTTAGAACGCTGGCTTGAAGTAAGGGCGCAAGCCTATTGGCATAACGATCACCACCAGCTGCATGTCCACCTAGTAAAGGTATTAGCTGTTGGCCGTTGCCGCTGAGTAGCAGCACAGCTGGATCGATATTTTTGGTTTGCAGCAATGGTGCGATTAAACGGATCAAAGCACCAGCAGCCATGGCACCTAGCAGTAATTCAATATCGGGCCATAGCTTGCTTAATTGGCTGCTGGCAAGCAGTTGCGGCCGTTTTTCATCAAGGAGGTGGTTTGGCACCAAAATTGCTTCTAGTTCAGAGCAATTCAGCAGTGGTTCAAGCTGTTTGAAGCCTTCCTGGCTAGCGCAGATCCCCAGTTGCATCAGATTTCCACTTCGATGGTTTCAGGCTCTGGTTCTGATTGTGGTTCTTGTTCTGGCTCCAATTCAAGCTCAGGTTCTGGTTCTTGCTCTAGCTCTAGATCTTGCACTAGCTCTGGTTCTGGTTGTGGTTCTGATTGAGTGAGAGTTGAGCTGTAGTTGGGGTTTAGCAAAGCTTCTATTTCCTCATCCTCTAGATGGCTTCTGAACATTGCAGCTGTGGCAACGCTTTTGGGTTCCACTTGCAATTCCCGCACCAAGCTGTTGAAAGGGGCCCCGAGAGGCGCACCATTGCCATCAAGTAATTCAAGGCTGAGGGCATGACTCCCTGCTGTAAGTGGGCTGAGCCAAAGGGAATCCTCCTGCTGCAAAACGCTTGTGGCGCCGTCAAGGCTGAGTTTTAAGCGCCAATGGGCGTCGTCTGGCCTCAAATTTTGCAAGGGGGCATTGATTAGGAACCAATTGATCGGCACTGGGGCTCCAGCCGTTAAAGCAGGTGAAGGCACTGCTACAAGTTGAGCACTATTAAGTGCAGGCAAGGCCTGGGGATTGGCGGCAAGTCGTTGAAAACGCCAATTGGCCCGAGCCCGGCGATCAGCCACTGCTTCCCCCCAAGGCAGTGCGGCGAAGGCAGTAACTGAGTGGCTGCCGGGGCTTAGTTCAGCCATAGGGATTTTCAAATGGCTGCTTCCAGCTGTGGCCTCAAAAATCCGTAGGGGCGCTTCGTTATCTATTTGAATTACCAAATGGGGCCCTGGACCTAAATCGTCTCTATGTACTAGGGGCCAATCCTCAAGCTCTAGCTCCAAGTTCCACTCACCATCAGCCAGTGAACTGCCATTTGCAGGCGCCAGTAATTTCAGCTGAGGCTTGTGTTGAGCCAAGGCTTGAGCCAACTGTTGAGCCGCTCCGGGGGGGGCAACTTCTTGTAAGTCAGCTGCGGCAGCAGGTAAAACCTGGCCCAGCCATAGCCCAATGGCTACAACAACAGTTATCGCCGCCCGTAGCAAAGCATCAAGCTGCAAATCAAATTGAGCCAATTTTGGCAACAGGATGGCGCTGATCCAGTTAAACGCAGCTAAAGCACTGATTTGTCACATAATTTAGTGACAAATATGTTTATTCAGTAGCCATAAACAAACTTTTTTGTTGTTAATTTGCTCCCAAGAGAGCCCTGTCAGAGACAGGGATTGAACCTTTGTTACTGCAACGCAAACAGGCCGCTTTTGATGCTTATACTCAAAAAAGCGGACCCCATGCTGGGGCCCGTTACCCAGTGCTAGCAGGGGTTTTGCCCTTGTTTCCTTTGGGATTTTGTGCCCCAGCGGCCTCGGGGATTGCCCCAAGCAGCCCCTGGCCTCCGACCCCAACCCTCGAGGAACGTCTCGATGACCATCAGCCCACCAGAACGTGGGAGTAAAGCCAAGGCAATGGTCGACCGGAACCCTGTACCTGTCGATTTCGAAACACTCGGCAAGCCCGGGCATTTCGATCGAACCTTGGCTAAGGGTCCCAAGACCACAACCTGGATCTGGAACCTCCACTCTCGCGCTCACGACTTCGACAGTCACACCAGTGATCTTGAAGAAGTTTCCCGCAAGATTTTCAGCGCTCACTTCGGCCATTTGGCCGTGATTTTTATTTGGTTGAGCGGCGCTTTCTACCACGGAGCACGTTTTTCCAACTACTCCGGTTGGCTTCTTGATCCCCTGCATGTAAAGCCAAGCGCCCAGGTTGTTTGGCCGATTTTTGGCCAAGAGATCCTGAATGGCGACATGGGTGGCGGCTTCCGCGGCATCCAGATGACCTCCGGTCTCTTCCATGTTTGGCGTGCCTGGGGTTTCACAAATGAAACTCAGCTGTTAGCAACTGCTATCGGCGCTTTGGTGATGGCTGGCCTGATGCTCAATGCAGGCGTTTTCCACTACCACAAGGCAGCTCCAAAGCTTGAGTGGTTCCAAAACGTTGAGTCGATGCTCAACCACCACTTGGCTGGTCTGCTTGGTTTGGGGTCACTTTCCTGGACAGGACACCTTATCCATGTGTCCCTGCCCACCACCCTGTTGATGGATGCCATCGATGCAGGACAACCCCTCAGTCTTGATGGCAAAACCATTGCCTCAGTGGCTGATATTCCCCTGCCTCACGCTTTCCTGAATCAGGATTTATTGGGTCAGTTGTATCCCGGTATTAAGGAAGGCATTGGTGCTTTCTTCACCGGCAACTGGGCTGCCTACAGCGATTTCCTCACCTTTAAAGGTGGCTTGAATCCTGTTACCGGCAGCCTCTGGATGACAGACATCGCCCATCACCACTTGGCGATTGCGGTTCTGTTCATCGTGGCTGGCCACATGTATAGAACCAACTGGGGCATTGGCCACAGCATCAAGGAGATCCTTGAAGGCCAGAAGGGCGATCCCCTCTTGTTCCCTGCCACCCGTGGTCACGATGGCTTGTTTGAGTTCATGACCACCTCCTGGCATGCCCAGCTGGCGGTGAACTTGGCAATGCTCGGTTCTCTAACCATCATCGTTGCCCAGCACATGTATGCGATGCCTCCCTATCCATATATAGGTATCGATTACCCAACGCAGCTGTCGATATTTACCCACCACATGTGGATTGGTGGTTTTCTGATCGTTGGTGCTGGCGCCCACGCTTCAATCGCCATGGTGCGCGATTACGACCCGGCGAAGCATGTAGACAACGTGCTTGATCGCGTGCTCAAAGCTCGTGACGCCCTGATCAGTCACCTCAATTGGGTGTGCATTTGGTTGGGCTTCCACAGTTTCGGCCTCTACATCCACAACGACACAATGAGTGCCTTGGGTCGTCCCCAAGACATGTTCAGTGATTCGGCGATTCAGCTGCGTCCTGTATTCGCCCAGTGGATTCAAGGCTTGCATGCAGCAGCAGCAGGTTCCACAGCCCCTAACGCCCTTGCTGGCGTGAGCGAAGTGTTTAACGGCACTGTGATGGCGGTGGGTAACAAAGTTGCTATGGGGCCCATACCCCTTGGCACAGCAGACTTTATGGTGCACCACATCCATGCCTTCACGATTCACGTGACGGTGTTGATCCTGCTCAAGGGTGTGCTTTACAGCCGCAGCTCACGGTTGATTCCAGATAAGGCAAGCCTTGGTTTTGCCTTCCCTTGTGATGGCCCTGGCCGTGGTGGTACTTGTCAGGTTTCCGGTTGGGACCACGTGTTCCTCGGCCTCTTCTGGATGTACAACTCCCTATCGATTGTGATCTTCCACTTCTCCTGGAAGATGCAAAGCGATGTGTGGGGCACCGTTAATGCAAATGGCACGGTCCAGCACATAACTAACGGCAACTTTGCCGAGGGTGCCATCACCATCAATGGTTGGCTGCGTGATTTCCTGTGGGCGCAAGCTTCCCAGGTGATTAACAGCTACGGCTCTTCAAATAGTGCCTATGGCTTGCTGTTCCTTGGTGCTCACTTCATCTGGGCATTCAGCCTGATGTTCTTGTTCAGTGGCCGCGGCTACTGGCAGGAATTGATTGAGTCCATCGTTTGGGCTCACAACAAGCTCAAGGTTGCTCCGGCTATTCAGCCTCGCGCCCTGAGCATTCTTCAAGGCCGTGCAGTTGGTGTTGCCCACTATTTATTAGGTGGCATCGTTACAACTTGGTCTTTCTTCTTGGCCCGCATCATCGCGGTGGGCTGATTTACATCCCTTCGACCTAATCCAATGGCAACGAAATTTCCTTCGTTTAGCCAGGGTCTGGCCCAGGACCCCACCACCCGCCGCATTTGGTACGGGATTGCTACGGCTCACGATTTCGAGAGCCACGACGGCATGACCGAGGAGAAGCTTTACCAAAAGCTTTTCTCCACCCATTTCGGACACTTGGCCATCATTGGCCTCTGGGTGTCGGGGAACCTGTTCCATATCGCCTGGCAAGGCAACTTTGAGCAGTGGGTTACAGATCCTCTGCATATCCGTCCTATCGCTCACGCGATTTGGGATCCCCACTTCGGCCAAGGCGCTATTGATGCCTTTACCCAAGCGGGCGCTTCTTCTCCGGTGAATATTGCTTATTCCGGTTTGTACCACTGGTGGTACACCATCGGCATGCGCACTAACACCGAGCTTTACCAGGGTTCCATCTTCATGATGATCCTGTCTGCCTGGGCTTTATTTGCCGGTTGGCTTCATCTCCAGCCTAAGTTCCGCCCTTCTTTGGCTTGGTTTAAAAACGCTGAATCACGGCTTAACCATCACCTAGCGGTGTTATTTGGTTTCAGCTCTATCGCTTGGACAGGTCACCTGGTTCACGTGGCGATCCCTGAAGCCCGTGGTCAACACGTTGGTTGGGACAACTTCCTCACCACGCTTCCCCATCCGGCGGGTCTTGCACCCTTTTTCACTGGAAACTGGGGCGTTTATGCCGAGAATCCCGATGGCATGGGCCAACTCTTCGGTACTTCTGAAGGGGCGGGCACAGCGATCCTCACCTTCCTTGGCGGTTTTCATCCTCAAAGCGAAGCTCTCTGGCTCACAGACATTGCGCACCATCACTTGGCCATCGGTTGCATTTTTGTAATCGCCGGCCACATGTACCGCACCAATTTCGGTATCGGCCACTCGATTCGCGAAATTCTTGAAGCTCATAATCCACCCAAGGGAACCCCTGGCGACCTTGGCGCTGGCCATAAAGGGCTCTACGACACCATCAATAATTCACTGCACTTCCAGCTTGGTTTAGCTCTTGCCTCCCTAGGTGTTGCTACCAGCCTTGTGGCGCAGCATATGTATGCGATGCCCTCCTATGCCTTCATCGCAAAGGACTACACAACTCAGGCAGCGCTTTATACCCATCACCAATACATCGCCATCTTCTTGATGTGTGGTGCCTTTGCCCACGGTGCGATCTTCTTCATTCGTGACTACGACCCCGAAGCCAATAAGAACAACGTTCTGGCTCGGATGTTGGAGCACAAAGAGGCGATCATTAGCCACCTCAGCTGGGTATCTCTCTTCCTCGGTTTTCATACCCTTGGCCTCTATGTTCACAACGACGTAGTAGTTGCCTTCGGTACTCCTGAGAAGCAGATCTTGGTGGAGCCAGTGTTTGCGCAATTTGTGCAAGCTGCTTCAGGTAAAGCCATGTATGGAATGGATGTGCTGCTCTCTAATGCAGGCAGTGCCGCCAGTCATGCCAATGCCGCTTATATGGGCGGTTGGATGGATGCAATCAATTCACCTAACACCGATGTGTTCTTACAGATCGGCCCTGGTGATTTCTTAGTGCACCATGCCATCGCGCTTGGGCTGCACACCACCACACTCATCCTTGTGAAGGGTGCCCTTGATGCCAGGGGTTCCAAACTGATGCCTGACAAAAAAGACTTCGGTTATTCCTTCCCTTGCGATGGCCCTGGCCGTGGTGGCACCTGCGATATTTCTGCCTGGGATTCCTTCTATCTAGCAGTGTTCTGGGCTTTGAATACCGTGGGCTGGGTAACTTTCTATTGGCACTGGAAGCATCTTGCCATCTGGCAAGGCAATGTGGCCCAGTTCAATGAATCAAGTACCTATTTGATGGGCTGGTTCCGCGATTATCTGTGGCTTAATAGTTCACAGTTGATTAATGGTTACAACCCTTCCGGTAGCAACAACTTGGCTGTTTGGGCGTGGATGTTCCTGTTTGGCCACCTTGTGTGGGCAACTGGATTTATGTTCCTCATCTCCTGGCGTGGTTATTGGCAAGAGCTGATTGAAACCATCGTTTGGGCCCATCAGCGCACACCACTCGCCAACTTGGTGGGCTGGCGTGATAAGCCTGTTGCGCTATCAATCGTTCAAGCTCGTGTAGTTGGTTTGGCCCACTTCACCATTGGTTATATCCTTACCTACGCTGCCTTCTTGATCGCTTCAACAGCTAGTAAATTTGGCTAGCTAACTTTTAGGTTCAGTAAAAAGCCTCCGCTTAGGCGGAGGCTTTTTTATGGGATTTAATACTACTTATATATTATATTTAATAATTCTTGTACATTCATTTTTAGATATTTACACATTCCATATCAGTATTATGCTCATTGATTTGGCGCATGTTCTGCTTTCATCCCTTGGCCTATATGGCGTCTAAATAAAACAGATGCAGCAGCTCTCAAGGTGCTTTTCGTCTATCCTTGATCACTAATATTTTTGCCCCTCAGCTCCCATTCTTTTACAATTTCATAGATCACTGGTAATACAAATAAACTCAATGCGGTTGAAACTAGTAAACCGCTAAAAACCACAGTGCCAATGCTCACCCTGCTGGCGGCTCCAGCGCCCCGTGCCACTACAAGGGGTAAGAATCCAGCCAAGGAAGCTACTGCTGTTAAAAGTATTGGCCGCAGCCTCAATGCCGCAGCGGCACGAATTGCGGCACTTACAGATTTACCTTCCTGCAAGCGTTGGTTTGCAAATTCAACAATTAAAATTCCATTTTTTGCGGCCAGGCTTATTAATACCAAAACTCCCACTTGGCCGTAAACATCAAGAAAAAGTCCTCTTCCTGCAAGCCCTATCACCACACCAAGTAGGCCCAATGGCACCGTAATCAGGATCACTAAAGGATCAATTGCACTTTCATATAACGCTGCTAATAATAAATAAACTACTGCTAAACCAAGAGCAAATAAACCCCAGGTGCTACCGCTTGCCTTTTGTTCTTCCCGGGTTAGCCCTGTGAAATTTAGTTGGGTGATTGGGCTATTGCGTTGGATTTGTACCTGTTGCACCAGTTCAATTGCTTGGCCGCTGCTGATACCTGGTTTTGGTAATGCTTGGATTGAAATTGCACGGCTTTGCTCGCTGCGGTTGATGCTGGTGGGTCCGTAGGCCTGCTCAAGGCGCACCAGGCTTGAAATTGGGATTAGATCCCCTTTTCTGTTTCTTACTAATAACCGCAAAACATCTTCTGGTTTACTGCGATCTTTGCCATCTAATTGAATCAAGATGCGCCGCACCCTGCCGTCTTCAAAGGTGTCGTTTACGTAGCTACTACCAAAACTTTCGCCAAGCACCCCCACCAGTTCTTGAAGGCTCACACCAACAGCCGCCATTCTTTGCCGATCGGGCACCACCTGCAGCGCTGGTGAGTCTGGATTGAAACGGGTGCTAACGCGCTCGAACTTACCTGTAGCTTCCGCTCTACGAATAAAATCTTGTGCTTCTTCGCCGAAGGCACCAAGGCTTAAGCCGCCGCCGCTTACATCTAATAATTCCAATTCCAATCCCCCTTCTGAGCCAAATCCCCGCACCGCTGGCGGTTGGCTTAAATTCACTTTGCCAGCGCCTTTAAGTGCTTTTCGCAGCGGTAGGTTTAATTTTTCTATTACTGCAGCAGTGCTTTTATCGTTTCCATAACCTCTTTTGTCTAACGGTTGTAGACGCAGAAAAAATACACCTTTATTTGAGGCACTATCACCAAAAGACCTGCCGGCATAAAAATTACCCACCCTGATTAATTGTTCTTTTTCCACCACTTTG
>VFLB01000267.1 GCA_009914645.1 Synechococcaceae bacterium Bin_79_3 | reverse complement strand
ACTATGCTCAACCAACCCAAAAATGCAAGCCCTCCAAGCCCAGCAAGAGCAATTAACGGGCCAGCCCATGGAGCTTTTGGCTTGCGTTTAGGAAGTAGATCAAATTCTTCATTTGTATCAGTCATTTTGATTTTTTAATTGATTAGTGAATTATAAAGCATAAAAGCCAGCGTTGCTCTATGATGAATTGGATTAAATTGCCACGCCCTTAATTCTTGGGGCATTTTTGCTTGCCCATATCAAACAAATAGGTGAATAAGTGAGCGTTAGTGTGATCACCCCCACAAGGCTGCTGCCGGATCGGATCGGCATGTTAGTGGAATTAAATCAAAGCCTTAGTAATAACAACTGCATTGTTGAACACGTTATTGTTATAGATGGCGCAGCTAAAACAAACCTGCCTACAGATCTATGCCCAAATACCACAATAATTGCTACCGCCAGGCCCATCGGCCAGGCCGCTGCCCGTAATTTAGGCCTTGCTGTAGCGCGGGGGGATTGGATTACCAGCGCAGACGACGACGACTGGCTTTATCCCCATTCACTTGATAAAAGATTAGCGGCAATAAAAAGTGATCGGAATGCTCTTTGGTGCGCTGGATATTGCACAGACGATTGCAAATTAGATCCAGGAATAATTGCAGCTGGAGTTAGCTCAGCTGGTGATGTTTGGCGGGCATGGCCTACACCAAAAGCAAACATCCCCCTAGGGCCAACCACTTTGCTGGTAGACGTAAATCTACTCAGGAGTATCGGAGGTTGGATGGGGCTTCCCCAAGGGGAAGATATAGGCATGATGATGGCTGTTACTTCATCTGCTCCAGGCATTATTATTGATTCCTATGTTTATCACATTCGGCTTCATCCGGGCCAAATGACTAAAACCGCTTGGTTTGAAGAATTGGAACTATTATCGCGTAAAGCAGCATGGAATAGGGGTGAACAAATACTTAATATGGCAAATAAATCAATCAAGCTCAATGTAATTCAAGCTTCCGCTAGTTGCTGAGCCCAGCTCAGCACCACTGCCACCCGCTCTGGATTTGGCGCTTCGCAATACAAGCGCAACAACGGTTCAGTGCCAGAAAACCGCAACATCAACCAATGGCTGGGCCCCAGCCTTAATTTCAAACCATCTGTGCGAACAAATTCCTTTACAACAACCCCTGCCACTTCGCTGGGGGGTGCTTCTGCTAATTGTTTCTCCAGCCTAAGGCGGCTTGCCATATCTTTTAAACGCAGATCTAAACGGTTGTAATAGCTGGGTCCGCCGCAACGATTTTGCAACTCATCCAGCCGCACTCCCAGCGGTTTACCGCCTTCCACCAAAGCTTCAAGTAAAAGTAGAGCGGCAAACGGAGCATCGCGTTCGGGCAGGTGCATCCCAAAGCCCACGCCACCAGATTCCTCCCCTCCAACTAATACTTCTGAGCTCAACATCTCACTTGCAATATATTTAAATCCAACGGGCATTTCCAACACCTCGCGCCCAAGATCTTCCGCTACTAGCTGCATTAAATCAGAGCCACTAACTGTTTTCACCACCTTGCCCGGCAGCTTTCGCGCCCTGGCCAAATGATCAATAAATAATGGCATCAGCAATTGGGTACTGCAATAACGACCCTGCTCATCAATCGCAGCAATGCGATCACCATCGCCATCAAAAACAATGCCCACTGCCGATTTAGCCGCAGCGGTTGACGCCTTCACCGTGGAAATCAACTCACCTAAATAAGGAGCCAATGGTTCAGGCGGATTACCACCAAATAAGGGGTCGCGATTTGAACGTATTTCTTGCACCACATCACCCAGTAATGCAGGTAAACCACCAGCAGCGGAACCATGCATTGGATCAACGATTACCGCAAGATCCAGCGCCTCCAACCCATGGCGCAAAGCCTGCACATCAATTTTGCTGCGCAAACCCGTTAGGTATTCACTCCAACCATCAAAACAAGCGGTTTCTCCTACTTCTGGAACGCATACAGCACCCGCCGCTAAGCGCTGTTCCACTCTGGCGGTGAAATCTGCCTCCACCGAGCCACCGAAATGGCCCTTAATTTTTAAACCCAACCATTCAGCGGGGTTATGGCTGGCGGTGATTACCAGCCCACCCAACGCCTTCCTCGTTACCACCACCCAACTAATCGCTGGAGTTGGCAGTGGTTCTAAAGCCAATAAAGGCTCTAACCCCACCCCCCGCACTGCTGCGGCAATGGCAGCAGCAAATTCAGGGGCAAGAAAACGGCGATCAAAGCCAATTACTACCGTGCGGCTATCTAGTTCAGCTGGAGCGGAATGGGCTAGTTCAGCCGCCGCGGCAGCTGCTACCGGCAACAGTCTCTCCAGGGTGATATCAACGCCGAGAATGCCGCGCCAGCCATCTGTGCCAAAACTGATCGGGGCAGCGAGCAGCGGTAATGGGGCGGATGGCATCAGGCTGGATTCAGCTCGTAACAGTGTCCTGGATCGGGATCGATGAATGTTGTGGGAGGGTGCCGGAGGGCGAGCTGCGCCTCCAATTTGGATTGATCCCCGCTACTCCAAAGCAAGCGTTCCAATACTCCTTTGTAATTAATTCCACCGCCTGCGGTGCTGGCCAGCAACCAACTGGGCTGGAAGCGCTCCAGCAGTTGCGGCAACACGCTTTGCCCCTTCACAAAGGCTCCTGCTAAAGGCAAGCCCAGATCCAACACCGGTGTAATAACAGCTGTAAGCGGCTGAACTGCTATTTGAGGATCAAGAAATCCATGGGGTTCCACATACAAACTTTCAGTGCCGGCCCGCAACAGATAACCATTTTCCAGCTGAGGCACTGCAGCACCGGCAGTGGTTTCGATTTGCAGAGAACCATGCTGATGCAAATCTCTTGGTTTAAGCGCTTTGCAGTTAGTGAAACCAAGTGAGCTAGCCAGCTTTATTGCTGAGCAAGAACCCAGCACCGGCAGGTTTTTTGGTAATAAAGCAAGGCTTGGTGGATGGGCATGATCGGGCAAACCCTGGCTTAAAAGTAAAAGATCAAGATTTTCAGGTACTGGCCAGTCGTGGGGTAGAAGCCCTTCAAAAAACCATGTGGCAGAGCCGAATT
>VFLB01000067.1 GCA_009914645.1 Synechococcaceae bacterium Bin_79_3 | reverse complement strand
GCTTTAACTTTTATTGCACCTGCATTGGATAGGCAGACACAAACTCTTTTGGTAAAAGCTACATTTGACAACTCCAACGGCCAGCTTCGAAATAATCAAAGAGTTAGCGCAAAGTTGCTATTTAATTCTGTTGAGAGCTTATCTATTCCTGAAGCTTCAGTATTTCTTCAAGCAGGTCAAACGTTTGTGTTTATAGCTGTGCCACCTGAGCAGGCTAAGCGCATGCTAGGTCGGCCGTTAAGTAAGGAGGCGGTAGCTGGATCTTTGGTGGCATTGCAAGTTCCAGTTGAACTTGGCACTTTAGAAAATGGTGTTTTCCCAGTAAAGAAAGGGTTAACTAAATTTAATCGCTTGGTATTAGGTAATCTTGCTCAAATAACTAGTGGCAATGTGGTGGCATCAAAATGAGCCTTTCTGATACCTTTATTCGCCGCCCGGTTCTTAGCACCGTTTGTAGCATATTAATTTTGATAGCTGGTCTTATTTGCTTGCCGTTGTTGCCAATTGAAAATCTACCTAATATTGCACCGCCTACTATTCAAGTTACTGCTAATCTTCCTGGCGCTGATGCAACTACTGTTGAAAGTGCTGTTACTGGTCCCTTGGAGGAGCAGATTAATGGCGCTCCTGGTATGGACTATATTACTTCAAATAGCACAAGTGAAGGTGTTAGTCAGATAAATATTTATTTCAAGCCAGAAACAAATCCTGATATCGATCAGGTTAACGTATTGAACCGCGTTCAAACTGCTAGCGCTCAGTTGCCCGAGCAGGTAAATGCCCAGGGTGTTACGGTTCAACAAACTGCAAGTAGTTATTTACTTGTTTATAATCTAACCTCAACTGAAGGTCAGTTTGATCGTAATTATTTAAACGGTCTCTATCAATTAAATCTGGCTTATCCCCTTGCTCGAGCCCAGGGTGTTGGACAGGTTAATGTTTTCGGAAGCAGTAATCCAGCTTACAGGCTGTGGGTTGATCCACTGAAATTAGCTCGTTTTAATCTAACGGTTTTAGATGTTACTAATGCATTAAAATCTCAAAATCAAATCGTTATTGGTGGTTTTATTGGTGGCCCTCCTTCAACGGCTTCAAATCGATCCACATTTCCTATCCTGGTTGAAGGCAATTTAAAAACCGTCGAAGATTTTGAAAACTTGATTCTGAGTACTGGTCCGAGCGGTTCGGATACAGCTAAAGGACCAGATGGCAGCTTGATAAAGCTTAGTGATGTTGGTAGAGCTGAATACGCATTCCAAAATTTCTTTCAGTCTGCCGAAAATGTTTTAACAGGTAATCCTTGTATTGGATTTGGTGTGATTCAGTTGCCAGGCACCAACGCAATATCAACGGCTAAGGCTGTTGACCAAGTGCTAGCTGATTTCAGTTCAACCTTACCTCCAGGGGTTTTATTGGAGAAGGTATTTGATCAAACCGATTTTATTGATGCATCTATATATGGTGCGCTCGATGCTCTTCGTGATGCGATTGTATTAGTGCTTTTAATTATCTTTCTTTTCCTCCAAGACTGGAAGGCAACAATGGTGCCAGCTTTGGCACTACCAATTGCACTATTAGGCGCGATGGTTTTTGTAAAAGCATTTGGTTTCTCAATTAATGAACTTACTCTTTTAGGCATTATTCTTGCAACAGGCTTGGTAGTTGATGATGCAATTGTTGTTGTAGAGGCGGTTTCAGCTAAAATTGAAGCTGGAG
>VFLB01000283.1 GCA_009914645.1 Synechococcaceae bacterium Bin_79_3 | reverse complement strand
TAACTTGAAACTCAACCTCATCATCAATCAGATTAAAAAGTTGCTAGAGAACCAGCATTTTAAATAAAATGAGGTGATCAATTCTTTTGCGGCTAGCGTTGCTCTTACAATCTTGATTATAGCCCTTTTAAAGTAATAGCCGAAATGCCTCCCATGAAATTAATTCCAAAAGGTAAGTTTGAATAGGCTTCTTATTCTTTAGCTTTAATACTATTTTGTGTTCCTCTCGGTAGCATTTTGGCCCATTGCGAACAATCTATTATCTCAGAAAATTAGAGCTCAAACTTACCCTTTATCTAGAGCTAGGTAATTTTCGAGGTGTCCATAAGAAAGGAGCAATAGGCCGGCTCGTTTCTGCTCTGGTGATGCTCGCCTCAGCTTGCCTGTAGAGGTTTGGAATCAGCTCCAAAGGCCCAAAACTAGAAGATCACGTACCGGATCAATCCTCTTGAGATTGTCAATCATGAAATCAATTTTCGCCTTTTTTGCTTCTTCTTCCCTACTAGCTTTGCTGGTGCAGGTTGCTCCCGCATCTGCTCAATTAAATGAATATCGTGATGGTAATCGCTATGACAGAAATTTCACACCGACACAGACTAATGTGATTTATGAGCAAGGTAGACCAGTTCCTAGTCAAGATTTTATTAATCAAACCCGCTTACCAAGACTCCAGTCACAGGGTTTTGGCCACAGCAGTGGAAGCTATTTTGGCTGGTAACATTCAGTGTTATTGCTAATAAATGATTATAAATAACTATTTTATTCTATATATTGATTAAGAGGAGGGCTATGCCCTCCTTTTCTATTGGTAATCATTTAAATATATATCTTTGCTTTTATTAGGCATCTTCACAACCAACTGCGATAAGCACTACGCAAGCTTCTGGCGGCTGCTTTTTGTTTTGCACTGCCAAATTGCGGGCTACCTCCATTACCCCGCCGCCTTACCCAACTGCCTTTGCGTATTAGAGCAACATCAGCAGCTACAGCACGACGAGCAGAAGCAATAGAGCCGTAACCCTTTTTCTGTTGCTTAGCTGCAAGCCGTCTTGCCTGAGCAGCATCACGGGCATTCACGACCGTTGCAGTAGATCTGCGCTCCCAGAAAACGAGGTAATACACATAACCAATTGCCGCATAAGCCCAAGACCCACAGACCCAAAGGGCCAAGGCCCGAGAGCCATAGGCTCGAGCGTTCGGCCTATCGAACTTGGCACATCCTGCGGCTGTGCCTTTTCGTTCTCAGCCTCCGCTCTATTGATTGGCCCATTTAATAATAAGAATAAGCCCGAAAGTTACCCCGGCGTCTGCCGTATTTAGTCAGTTATTGCAACCAGTCTGGGCGATTTAGCTATTAATTATATGCTATACTATAGAAGCGCCAAAGGCCACGAGCCCATCGCCTGCGGTAAGTTTTTTCACCTTATGTTCCTTTCTATCTTTATTGTTTATGTCTCAAATTATTGTTGCTTGTGGAGGCCGTGATCTGATTATTTCAGATCAAGATTGCGCTCGTTCAATGTTAGCTGTTGTTCCAGGGTGTGATGTTCGTTTATTGATTCATGGCAATGCCAAAGGTGCTGATGCTGCAATTGCAGGGGCGGCCTATCAATTGGGTTGGCCTTGTATGGGGATCTCAGCTGATTGGTTAAAGCATGGGAAAGCTGCTGGCCCCATTCGTAATGGGCAGTTATTGCAATTAGCAATTGAAAAGGCAGAAATCCTTCAAATTGAGGCAT
>VFLB01000285.1 GCA_009914645.1 Synechococcaceae bacterium Bin_79_3 | reverse complement strand
TTTTGGAGCGTAAGCCAATACTTTTTTACTGATTTGAACTGGCACCAGGCGATCTTGCTTGCCCCATAGCAATAGAAGAGGGCAGCTCAACCTCGGCAGCAGTTGCGGCGCTGTAGCTGCTCCAGGTCTTAGGGCCATACCCCGCACCATGCCAGCAAGAGCGCCAGGGGCGCCGCTGCGGCGGGCCGGTTGCTGAATCAATTTGACGAGCTCTTGATTGATTCGGGCTGGATTTGAATAAGCGCTACCGATCCCTAGACGCAGCAGCACCGGTTGGCGTAGCAACGCGATCAAGGGGCCCAATGGCAGCAAGCGGGAGATTGAATTAACCAAAAAGCGTTCCAGCTTGCGTTTCCAGGGGCTGCGCCGCAATGCCAACGGTTGTATCAAGGTGGGATCAGGTAGTGGCGCTGCCACAACGGCAACTACCAATTCCGGTGCAAAAACTGCTGTGGTGAGTGCCACCAGTGCCCCAAGCGAATTACCCACCAGCACCGCTGGCCCCTGCACCACTTCAATTAAAAATTTCTGTAATTGCAGGCTCCAAATCCTGTTATCAAGCTCTACTGAAGGTTGATCGCTTTGGCCAAATCCAAGTAGATCAATTGCATAAACGCAAAAACCTGCAGCCTCAAAATCCGCAGCGTTATCTCGCCAGTGGCCGCTTGCTGCTCCAAATCCATGGAGTAGCACCAGCGCTGGTGCTTGTTTGGAACCAAGCCGGCGCCAATGGCAGCGCCAA
Organism: Synechococcaceae bacterium Bin_79_3; assembly: GCA_009914645.1. Lineage (GTDB taxonomy): Bacteria > Cyanobacteriota > Cyanobacteriia > PCC-6307 > Cyanobiaceae > Synechococcus_D. The sequence goes on along the minus strand of VFLB01000285.1, from coordinate 5,992 downwards.
GGGCCAAACTCTGCTTGGCTCTGTTCTCCCCAATTGCTGCCGGATCGAGGTGGCATCACTTGAAAACAACAATCACATCTGAACTAGAGCACTATTGCGAAGCTTCCGCTCGGGTGTTGCTGGGGGATGGCTTTTTTCGAGTTGATTCCCGGCCCGCTCGCGACTACGGCGTGATCTTGCTGCGTTGGCTGGCTCAGAAACGCCAGGGCATGCCCGTAGCTGTGCTTGATGGCCTCGCTGGTTGTGGTATTCGCAGTGTTCGCTATGGGTTAGAGGCTGGAGCCACTGAATTGGTGGTAAACGACGCTGATCCGCAACGCTTGGCCTTGCTTGATCACAACTTGGCGGCACTGTCTCAATGCGCGGGGGTTCATTGGCAGGCAAGCAGTGGAACAATTCAAAAATTGCTTGCCAGCTTTGTGCTGCAGGAAAAGCATTTTGATTTAGTTGATCTAGATGCCTTTGGTGCTGCTACCGATTTATTGCCATCTGCTTTGGGGGCAGTGCGGCTTGGTGGCATTTTTTACCTTGCCAGCAGTGATGGTCGTTCCTTTACGGGGCACGATCGCCCCGCTGCGCTGCGGCGCCTTGGGGCGGCGGTGCGGGCGCAACCATGCAGTTGGGAATTGGCTTTGCGGCTGCAGATGGGAGCTGTGGCTCGGGCGGCCTGGGCCATGGGCCACGGCGTGCAGCCACTGCTTTGTTTCAGCGAAGGCCGCACCTTTCGCAGTGCGGTGCAATTAACTCGCCGGCCTGCAGCAGCAGAAGAAGCCCTGCTGGGTTTACAGGCCTATTGCCATCGCTGCGGAAATCACTGGGGCACTTCGTTGTTGGCATGGAAATCGCTTGGAACTTGCAGCAGTTGCGGGGCTGAACCTGTAACAAGCGGCCCCCTTTGGCGAGGGCCACTGCAAAACACAAAGGTTTTAAAAGCTGCCCTCGAACTTGAGCAGAAGGCAGGGTTCAATTCCCTTTCGGCGCCAGCACTGAAGCAGTTGCAACGCTTAATAAATGATGCGGCAGAACAACCTGAAGCATTTGCCTTGGCCGATCTAGCCAGGCAGCTGGGGAGCGATATGCCCCCTTTGAAACACTTACTTAAGGCCCTAGCTGCCGCCGGTTGGCAAGCTGCGGCCAGCGGAATCCAGGCGATGCAATTTCGCACTGATGCCCCCTGGGCTGAGGTGTTGCGCTTAGCCCGATAAGCTAGTTGGAGCAGAAATTTTTCTAGTGGCATCCGAAATTTTTGGTATTGCAGCTGTGTTTTGGGTATTAATCCCATTGGGTTTAGTGGGTGGCGCCTTGTTACTCAAGTTGCAAGGAGATTGAGCTTTTCCCTCGGTGGCCCTCCTTGGCTTATTAAGCTCCCCAGCACTGAGGGGTGCTGATGCAAGTACTTGTAATGGGTGCAACAGGCACCTTGGGGCGTCAAATTGCAAGGCGGGCCCTTGATGCTGGGCATCAGGTGCGTTGCATGGTGCGCTCTCCGCGTAAAGCAGCTTTTTTGCAGGAATGGGGTTGCGAATTAACCCGCGGCAACCTGCTGGAAGAGGATTCCCTGGCCTACGCCCTTGAGGGCCAAGAGGCAGTAATCGACGCTGCTACTGCAAGGCCAACCGATAGTGAAAGCGTTTATCGCATCGATTGGGATGGCAAATTAAATCTGCTTAACCATTGCCGCAGAGCTGGATTAGAGCGATTTGTTTTTATCTCCTTGCTGGAGGCGGAAAGCTTCCGCGATGTGCCTTTGATGGACATCAAATACTGCACTGAACAGTTGTTGGCTGAATCGGGCCTTGCTTACACAGTTCTGCGCACTTGCGCCTTTATGCAAGGGGTGATTGGTCAGTTTGCAATTCCGGTGCTGGAGAGCCAAACCGTGTGGGTTAGTGGCAGCTCAACGCCAATTGCTTATATGAACACCCAAGACGTTGCTCGTTTCGCCGTGGCTGCCCTTGCGCAAGAGCAAACCGTTGGCGCCTGCTTCCCGGTGGTGGGCCCTAAGGCCTGGAATACCGGCGAGGTTGTGCAGTTATGCGAACGCTTTAGCCGCAGGGATGCTCGAGTAATTCGAGTTTCGCCTTTATTGATACGCGCAATGCAAGGGGTGGCATCCTTTTTTGAACCTGGGGTGAATATTGCCGAGAGATTGGCATTTGCAGAGGTCACCGGGGGAGGGGTAAGCCTCACTTCAGCAATGGAGCAGAGCTACACCTCCTTCGGCCTTGATCCTTCTGAAACCACTGGCCTGGAAGACTATCTCCAGGAATATTTCACCAGCATCCTGCGGCGCCTTCGTGAGATGGAAGCCGATCTTGATAAGGATGCAAAAAAGAAACTGCCCTTCTGAGCTCTTTTATTTGTTATGGCAATCGCCCAAATCAAAAACCTGCAACGGCGCTTAGCAAACCTCGAACAGGAAGCGGAAGCTGAGCTTGATCGTGTTTGCGGCAATCACCTTTGGGCCAGCGTTGGCCCCGATGTGATTGATGCACTAGAAATTTCAGCCGAACGCGCGCGCGCTAACTATTACTACGGACAATTAATGACCGTGCGGGAGCTTCAAGGGGTGATGGGCTAGTTAGCTAGCCGCTGTAGCCGTTGCTCCTCCTCAGCCGTTACTGGCCGCCACTTCCCCACTTCAAGGCCCTCGAGGTTTAGGGGTTTAGCGCCGTCCATTAAATCGATGCCAACGCGAATTAAGCGCAGGGTGGGAAAGCCAACCGCAGCGCTCATGCGTCGCACTTGGCGATTTCGACCCTCCTGTAAGCCCAACTCAATCCAGCTGGTGGGCACAGTTAAACGCTGCCGTATCGCTGGCAGCCGCGCTGGCAGTTGTTCATATTCATTCGCTTGCAGCAATCGGGCCCTTGCTGGCCGGCTAATGCCGTCTTTCAGCTGGATTCCCTGTTGCAACTTTTCAATAGCGGCTTGATCAGCGCTGCCCTCTACTTGCACCCAGTAATAACGCCAATGACCCCAACGGGGATCGGTGAGGCGATGTTGCAAAGCACCATTTGCTGTGAGTATCAGCAGGCCTTCACTATCGGCATCAAGGCGGCCAGCGGCATAAACGCCCGGCTGAGCCACCAGTGAGGCCAGGCTTTCCCAGCTACTGCCAGGTTCGCGCCGGAACTGACTAAGCACTCCATAGGGCTTATGCAGCAGCAAGGTGGGTGGGGGCTGTAGCTGTTGGTAGTGCACCTGCGCCTTAAACTGCAACTGAATTGTTTTTTTGGCCTGCCCCCTGCATGATCGAAACGAGTGGTGTGATTGAAAAAGAGCAGGGGAATGGTTTCTATCTGGTTACTTTGGAGCAACCTGCTGGCCACCAATGTTTGTGCCGTGCAGCAGGCAAGCTCACAAAATTCCGCATCAAATTACTAGCGGGCGACAAAGTTTTGGTGGAGATTAGCCCTTACGACCTCACCCGGGGGCGGATCACTTACCGAGAACGCAACGCTTCTGCTCCTGGCGGCCGGCCCCCTGGCGGAGGCAACCGCCCTGGTGGCCCACGCCGCCGTTAGATCAAAGAAGCGCCTCAATTGCAGCTTTTACACTGCTGCGTTGTTGTACGCCACGCCATTGCTGTTTAAGTTCTTTTCCCATAAATAATTGAAGCGTTGGAGTGCCGGTTACACCGGCTTGAGTTGCGATGTCGTTGTGTTCATTCAGATTTATTTCCACCCCTTGGGCGGCACCTTCTAATTCATTAAGGATGCGGCGCAATTGCGGCTTAAACACATGGCAGGGGCCGCAATCTGGAGATGTGTAGATCACCAGCAGCGGTTTTTTGCTGTTGTGATAAAGCTTCCTTAGGGCATAGCTTCCCCCCTGCCAAAGGGCATCTGGGTTGAAATTTTCTTCGGTAACTTCTTCTGTTTTTAGCGGTTGTTCAGCTGCAATGGGATCAACAACTTGGCGGCTCACGGTGGTAGCGAGGTTGTGTTCACTGAGCCAGCGTTCTGCTGCTAGAGCAGCTTGGCAGCCGCTAGCGGCTGCGGTAATTGCTTGGCGCCATTCGGAATCGGCCACATCCCCTGCGGCAAACACCCCTTCTTTAGCGGTTACTGGGGAACCGGCTTGGGTGATCAGATAACCCTTGTTATCAAGGGGTAGTTGGCCTTCCAGGAGGCGAGTGTTTGGGGTATGGCCGATGGCATAAAAAATGCCGCGCACTGAGATGGTTTCAGCTGGTTCGCCCGCACTTGTAAGCAAGCTGAGTTGCTCAAGCCAATCAGTACCGGCAAGGCCGCCCAATTGGCGATTCCAATGCACGGTGATCTGAGGATTTGCCAATACCCGATCAGCCATTGCTTTACTTGCTCGCAGGCTTTCGCGGCGCACGATCAGGTGCACATGGCTGCCGTATTTAGTGAGATACACCGCCTCTTCACAGGCGGAATCTCCGCCTCCCACCACCGCTAGTTGTTCGTTGCGGAATTGCGGTGTGGCCCCATCACAGATGGCGCAGGCGCTGATGCCGTGGCTCCAAAACTTAGCTTCATCGGGAATACCAAGGCGATTAGCACTTGCGCCGGTGGCAATGATCAAGCTATGGCTGGAAATCTTTTCACCATCTACCTGAACTGTGTAAGGGCGCTTTGAAAGATCGATAGCTGTTGCATCTGCTTCGATTAAGCGGGTGCCCCAACGCACCGCTTGGGAACGCATGCGGTCCATCAGCTCAGGACCCATGATTCCGTCTGGAAAACCAGGAAAGTTTTCCACATGGGTGGTGGTCATTAATTGGCCGCCAGGTATGCCCCCTTCTTGATAGCCAGTGATCAAGAGCGGGTTGAGGTTTGCCCGAGCTGCGTATAAAGCCGCGGTGTAACCAGCGGGGCCGGAACCCACCACCACTACATTTTCAACGGAATTGTCTGAATTTCGTACATCTAAATCAGCCATAAAAAGCGCTTTATGCGGAATCAATTCGCTTAAAGCCTAGCCAGATAAAACCCTAGATACTGGGCTTAATCAGCCTTGCTGTTAGAGCCGCTGGCTTGAATCTGGGCTGGGATCCACCTGTAAAGAACGGGGCAGCTCTTGCCCCTGCAGTTGATTTGCAGGTAAGCGATGCCATGGATCATCTAGGTATGCAGCACCACGCAAACGCCAAACGGCTCGTGGCACAGCTTGAGGAGATGCAGTTTCGCGAGTTGCAGCCTGGGGGATTGCGGGAAGCTGAAAAGGCTCCACCGTGATCATGGTTTGCGCCTTTACCGGCGCAGTTAACAGAAAACCAACAGCACCAGCTAGCAGTAATGCAACTTGCCGTGCAACCAAGCTGGAGAAAAAAATTGTTTGCATTGCCAGAAGGTATCGATTTTGTTTCGCTTTGCAAGGGTTAGAAGAAATCAAAACCTGTTGCCGAATAAAGCTGAGGGGGGAGCAAAAAAAAACTCCACTGCCCGGCAGCGGAGTTAAGGGTGACGTGCTCGCGGTGGGCTCCGGGCTCCTTGTTTATCCGCTGCTTTATTAAGCAACAGCGATCTCCCTTAATTGTGACTGCGCTCGGCAAGCTCCTAACCAAATGTGACTGGCCCCTCAAACAGCAAGAAATCCTGGCAGCTGAGGCTCCTTGATTTCAATCACAGCCCCTGCCGCATCGCTAATCGCCCGCTGCTCAGGCCGCCAGTTGCCGCTGTTAACCGCTGCTTCAGGGCTGATTTCTTCAGCCCCCTCAGCTGCCAACAAATAGGGGGAGCTGAGGCTCCAATTACGGGCGTATGCCATCAGTAATGGATCAGCAGGGGCGTGTATGTAGGAGGCATGCCGTGGCATTGGTTCAATCGGACTGCGGCTGCCATCGAGGCGCACTGCTCTTGTGATCGCCTGCAAAAACCGACTGCGGGTTGTAACTGTTGTGAGATAGGCCACCACCCTTAGCCGCGGGGCATCAAAACCCTCGGCGCACATGTCAACGCTTACAAGCCATTCCCCTTCTCCCCCTTGAAAACGACTCAGGGCCTCTGCTGCGCCTGGATCT
>VFLB01000006.1 GCA_009914645.1 Synechococcaceae bacterium Bin_79_3 | reverse complement strand
TTTGATCCAGGTCACCATGGCACGCCAAGAATGGTCACATTTGGAGTGAAAAGTGGGCCGCGTAGCAGCATACGCCTGATGGAATTTGCAACAGTTGATGATCCAAGCAGTGGCATTAAAGCAGGAAAATTATTACACGATCGCAGCGATAACTTTCCTGGTTTTGCCTTCTTACACGACTTTGCAATAACACCTAACTGGGCTATATTTTTACAAAATGCAATCTCATTTAATCCCCTACCTTTCGTATTTGGCACTAAAGGTGCCGCACAATGTTTGCAATCAAAAGCTGGTGGTATTGCACAATTCTGGTTGGTGCCTAGAGCTGAAGGTAAATATGCAGGCGAAAAACCAAGGGTGATTTCCGCGCCTGAAGGATTTGTATTCCACCATTTAAATGCTTGGGAAGAAGAGGATAATGTAGTAGTTGAGAGCATTTATTACAGCGACTTTCCATCAATTGGTCCGGATCAAGACTTTCAGGAGATCGACTTTAACTTAATTCCAGAGGGCTTGCTCGAGCGCTGCATTATTAATCTCACATCAAATTCTGTTAACTGCGAGAGATTAAGTGAGCGCTGTTGCGAATTCGCAATGGTTAATCCAAATAATGAAGGCATAAAATCCAGCTACTGTTGGATGGCAGTGGCGGATAAAGAACAGGGGAATGATCCATTACAAGCAATTAAAAAGCTAGATCTAAGTAATGGCGAGAAATTCATCTGGAGCGCAGCGCCAAGGGGTTTCGTAAGCGAGCCAATAATGGTACCGAGGGCTGGTGCGATCAAAGAAGACGATGGCTGGATTCTATGTGTTGTTTGGAATGGAGCCCGTTGCGCCAGTGATTTAGTAATACTTAATGCGCACGATTTAAGCGAACAGGCGGTATTAGAACTCCCCCTAGCAATTCCCCACGGCTTACATGGCAGTTGGGTTGAGGCCTAACAACAACTCCAACTTAGGAAGTAATTGTTTAAATGCTTTACCACGATGGCCGTATGTTGCCTTTGTTTCTTTATCTATCTCAGCATAACTAAGCCCAAGTTCTGGAATTAAAAATATTGGATCATAGCCAAAGCCTCCATCGCCCCTAGCCGCAATAAGTATCTCTCCAGAACAGCTGCCTTGCGCTTCTAAAATAATATTGCCAGCAGGATTAGCAATAGCCAATGCGGCAACAAATTGAGCCTTTCGGTTATAACTTGAATTAATTTTTAAAGCTTTTTCAAGTTCGTTTAATAATTTATTAGTTCGACCGGAATCCGTAGTTTCATAGCGAGCTGAATGTATGCCGGGATCGCCACCAAGGGCATCAACACTTAAACCTGAATCATCGGCAAGGGCCCATTCTTTAGTTGCGATTGCAACCGCTTGCGCCTTAAGGCGTGCATTTTCTGCAAAACTGGTCCCGGTTTCATCCACATCAAAATTGAGCGGTTGCGCAGAAATTTCGAGGGGAAGATGCGCTAATAAAGATTCAAATTCTCTCAATTTAC
>VFLB01000184.1 GCA_009914645.1 Synechococcaceae bacterium Bin_79_3 | reverse complement strand
TTGGTGATATGCGTAACCCAGATGTATTGATTGAGGCGGGGGTTGCTTCCGCTAGGGCCGTTTTACTGCTCAGCCAAGACAGTGGAGTGAATCTTGAGGCCGCTTTACAGGTGCGCCTGTTAAACCCCAACGCCCAATTGGTGGTGCGCTCTAGTGGAGGCAGCAGCAGTTTGGAGCGGCAATTACAAGATCGCTTGCCTGGTTTAGCAATTGTGGATCCACAGCTGCTCACTGCGGGGATTTTTGCTAACGCCCTAAGGCCAGATGGCACTGAAGCTGCATTTGACGTGGAAGGAGAATTATTTGTAGTGCGAAGCACCTTGCAACAGCAAGCTGCTAACCGCGACTTGTTTGATCAGTTGAGCCGCTTACAGCGCTTAGTGCAGTGGTTCCCAATAGATGGCGCCCCAGGTGGCCCCCCCGCCAGTGGTTGGTGGAATCTGGATGCGAAACCAGCAGCTGGCGATCGATTGCTTTGGTTGGAATTAGCGAGCACCTTGGAAACCCGCCCCCGTTCTCACCGCGGCCAGTGGGCAGTTTTGTGGGCTCGATTTCGGCTTTTATTTGAATCTTGCCAAGAGGCAATTGAACGGCTTCAAGATCGACGCAATTCACTACTTAGTTGGGGTTTATTGAGCCTATTACTGCTCTTATTTGTTGGTAGCTTTTTATTTGGCAACGCTTCCCCTTTGCGGGGGCTTATGCTCACTTTGGCATTATTAAAAGGTGAATATTTAGATGCTTTTAGTTTTATTATTAGTGGTTCTAATAATGAGTTAAGCCCTGCTCACTTTCCCCTGGCAGCCATTGCTTTGATCTATGCACTAGGGGGCACTTTGCTCACCGCTTGGCTGGTGGCTTTGATTCTTGATCGCCTATTGGCAGCTCGCATTGGCAACCAGGAACCAAAACCAATGGTTGCTGGAACCCCCTATGTGTTGCTTTTGGATGGTGGCCCTTTGGCGGCTCGCCTTGAGCAACAACTGCGGCTGCAAAAGTTTCAAGTGGTGCGGGTGCAGGAAAGCAAACCGGAACCTTTGGCTTATCCCAGTTTGGATCGAGCTTTGAGGAGCCTGCGTCATTGCCGCTGCCAAGCGGTGGGGGTGCTTTCAGAAGATCTGATGACCAATTTGAGCGTTGCCCTTGAGTTGCAGCAACGCTGGCCTGGGGTGCGTTTGGCAGTGCGTTCCCATTCCCTCTCCCAATCAAGCAATTTCAATGCTCTGTTTGAAGGTATGCAGGTGATAAATCCCCTTGAAGTGGCAGCAGATGCAGTGGTGGCAACAGCTTTAGGGGAAAGAGTGCGGGGGGTGTTGCGATTGGCGGAGGAAAACCTGCTGATTACTGATTACAAGGTGAATTCAGGCGACACCTTGCAGGGCCTCAGCCTTGGCACCGTGGCAGGTGGCTATGGCCTCATACCACTTGTATTGGTTGGTTATGGGGCGATCAAACCAATTGCATTACCAAATCCGGAAAGGGTGTTGCAGCTTGGTGATCGCTTGGTAGTGCTTGCCAGCTTGGCGGCTCTACGCCAAGTGGAAGCGGGCAATTTAAAGAAACGCTGCTGGAGCCTTGAATTACGAAGCTTGCGCCCCAATGCTCCCATTTTTGAGGTTCAAATAGCTCTGGCTCGATATTTGGGTTCTGTTCCTGGTGATATGGCCAAATATGTGGATTTTGAACAGGGCGCACGGCGCACAGAGCCGCTTTACCAGGTGCCGGGTCGGCTGCTTGAGCAAGCCCTGAAGCGTTTAGGAGTTGATTGCGAATTGGTGATTGCAACTACCTGCGAGGCATAAACTGCCTAGGAATTTTTAGCTGGCAAGTAGTGAAGCAATCCCACCGGCTCGCCTGGCTGTTGGGGGTAACCACCACCCTTGGAGGACTAATTTTTTTGTGGCGCTTGGGGGCTGTTGGGCAGCTAGATGAAACGCCTGCCTTATTTGCAGCAGCAGGGCGGGCAATGGCAGATACAGGCGACTGGCTCACCCCAAGGGTGAATGGCCATGCCCGTTTCGATAAACCCGTATTGATTTATTGGTTGATCGGTGGCTTAAGCATGTTGCCTCGCCATTGGGATCCCCTTGGCAGTTTGGCTGCAAATCTGCCTTCTGCCTTGGCAATGCTGGCAGTGATGCTGGCGCTAGTAATAACCATGTTGAAGCTGGAGCCACAGCCCAGTTACAGCAGGGCGCTCACCGCTGCACTTGCCTTTGGCCTTTCGCCATTGGTGTTGCTCTGGGGCCGCGTTGCTGTGAGTGATCCCTTGCTCACGGCCTGCCTTGCTTTTGCTTTGCTTGGCTTTTGGCGCACTTACGCCAGCGGATCACGGCTGCGGCCATGGGGCAGCTGGATTTTCCTGGGGCTTGCAATCCTCACCAAAGGTCCGGTGGCATTACTGATAGCTGCGAGTTGCCTCGGTTTATTTGGCCTGTGGCAGCGCGATTTTGCTCGGTTAATCCGTTTATTAGCCCCTGGCCGCGGCTTACTTGTGAGTGTGGCGGTGGCAGCACCTTGGTACATCTTGGAATTGTGGAGAGAGGGAAAACCTTTTCTTGATAGTTTTTTTGGATATCACAATTTTCAACGCTTTAGCCAGGTGGTTAATCACCACTCGGGCCCTTGGTGGTTTTTTCTAGCGGTATTGCTAATTGCAAGCTTGCCTGCCACACCTTTGTTATTGCTGGGAATTCATCAAGAGTTACGCGCTTTTCAACAGCCCCGCCCAATAGAGGGCAGCTTGGGACGTTTTGCTTGTTGTTGGTTACTGGGGGTGATGTTGTTGTTTAGTTTCTCAGCAACAAAACTTGCCAGCTACATTTTGCCTGGCCTGCCTGCAATGGCCCTATTAATTAGCTTGGCTTGCGGATCAAGGCAGCTTCTTAATGTTGCCCGGTGGTTTTCAGTGGCGCTTGCTGCGCTGCTGGGGATTGGCTTTTTAATGGCTCCGATTTGGCTTCCATTGATTAATGATCCGGAAATGCCAGGGCTGAGCTCCCAGCTTTTGCTTAATGGCGCTGTGCAGCGCAGTGGTTTTTGTTTCCTTGCTGCCGCGCTGTTTGGGGTACTTAGCCAGATTTGGCAACTAAAAAGCGTTCCCTGGCTATTGGCTTTTCAGCTGCCTTTAGTGGTTTGGCCGCTGGTGGGATTGGTGCCAACGGCGGAGTTAATAGATCAAATACGGCAACGGCCTGTGCGTCATATGGCAGCTTTAGCGCTTCAGCACATACGCC
>VFLB01000179.1 GCA_009914645.1 Synechococcaceae bacterium Bin_79_3 | reverse complement strand
TACTTGCCTCTAATGGTTCCTGACGACTCAAAAGCCGTTGTGCCAGAGCTGGATTACTGCTGCCATCAGCAATACGCGCCAACTCAGCCTGTTTAACCCCGATGGAATCATCCAAACGCCGGGCCAACCGCTCTTGACGCTTACTGGTTTGGGCTGCGGCAGCGCTGTTGCCGCTAGCCAACTGCAAAGCCCTTTGCTGGCTGAGTAATTCAACACTTACCCCCCAAGCTGCGCCGAGGGCCGATTGGTTAAGCCCTGCCGGAATAAGTTCTTCTGCCCGTTCTGGTTCACCAAGCTGCGTTAATAATCGCGCTGCTTCAAGCCTGCGACTGGCATTCACAGCAGGCAAAGGGTGGGGTTGAAGAAGTAAAGAAACGGCTTCAGGTAGAGCGCCGATGGCCTCTAACTGATTGATTTGCAATTCGAGGGCTGTGCGCTGCACCGGCAGTTCTTGACCAATACCCAGGGGCAACAACTGCCCGGCTAACGCTTGGGGGGATCCCTGGGAAAAGCGCCTCAAAGCCAAACTGGCGCGGCGATGATTTAACGCTGCGTTTGCAGCTTGCCATTGCAATAAAAACCACTCCTCCCGCTGCTCTCCCGCTGCTGGGCTTACCCGATTCAACACCTGCAGCGCCGCCTCTGGAGCCTTGCAAGCAAGTAGCGCCTTGGCATCAGCAAAAACCACGGCCAATGAATGATTTTCCGCGTTTAGCTCCAGTAGCCGCGGCCGTAATAAACGCAGGCGATCATTGAGGCCAACAGCCAATGCTTCCGCGCAACCGGCCTGCAATTGCTGGCGATCACCCTTTTGCAAAAGCTCTTCGAAGGCTTCTGCCGAGCTGGCGCCTGGGGGTAAAAGTGGGATCGGCTTGGTAATTTTTGCCAGCAGACCGCCTGCTAATACCCAAGGGACCACAGCAGTAGTAATAGTGAGGAGCAATGGGCAGCTGGAGCTCCGAGCAAGTATGGCTGTGGCACGTGTTTTGGTGGTGGGCTCCGGCGGAAGAGAAAATGCGCTGGCTTGGGCTCTAGCCCGTTCCCAGGGCAGTCCCCAGGTTTGGCTTGCCCCTGGCAATGGGGCCAGCGCTGCAATTTCTGGCTGCAACACCCTGGCAATTGACGTTTCGGATGGTGCGGGCCTTGTGGCCGCCTGCACTACCAATCAAATCAGCCTGGTAGTAATTGGGCCGGAAGGGCCTCTAGCCGCGGGTCTTGCCGATCAATTGCGGGCAGCAGGGTTGGCGGTGTTTGGACCCGGAGCTGATGGGGCCCAGCTGGAGGCCAGCAAGCAATGGGCTAAACAATTGATGCAAGAGGCAGGAATTCCCACTGCAGAATTCTGGGTGGCGGATTCCTTAGAGGAGGGCTGTCGCCTAGCTAGGCACCTAGATCGCCCCTTAGTGGTGAAAGCTGATGGACTAGCGGCCGGGAAGGGGGTAACTGTTGCCAGCAACCTTGAAGAAACGATCGCAGCTATTCAAGAATGTTTTTCGGGGCGTTTTGGTATCGCCGGAAGCCGCGTAGTGCTTGAAGAGCAACTCAACGGGCCGGAGGTGTCTGTATTTGCTTTAACCGATGGCAAGCAGCTGTTGCTTTTGCCCCCAGCCCAAGACCATAAACGCATTGGAGAAGGTGATACCGGAGCCAATACCGGTGGCATGGGTGCCTATGCCCCCGCTCCTTTATTGGATGCTGCTGGCCTAGAACAAGTGCGTGAACTGGTGCTGGAACCTGTGCTTGCTGCCTTGCGCCAGCGGGGGATTTCCTACCGAGGTGTTATTTACGCAGGCCTGATGCTCACAACTAGTGGCATCAAGGTGATCGAATTCAACTGTCGTTTTGGTGATCCCGAGTGTCAAACGCTGATGCCGTTACTGGAAGGAGATCTAACAGCAGTGTTCATGGCCTGCGCCGAAGGCAAACTTGAAAGCGCCCCATCACTAACAATTAAGCCTCTATGCAGCGCCTGTGTGGTGGCTGCTGCTGCTAATTACCCCGGGGAACCGCGGTTGGGTGATTTGATCTGCGATTTAGGGGCTGGCCTAAATGATCTTGAAGCCGACCTATCTCAGTTGTTTTTCGCCGGAGCAAAAAGTGATCAAGACAAACAATTAAAAACCAGTGGTGGCCGCGTGCTGGCGGCTGTAGCCCAGGCAGATGATTTTGATTCCGCCTTCGCAGCTGCCTATAAACGCCTTGCCGAAGTTAGTTTTGCTGGAATGCAATTAAGACGCGACATCGGGCATCAGGTAAGACATCGTTAATATTGCAAGAGCAAATTATTCCCCTGAC
>VFLB01000016.1 GCA_009914645.1 Synechococcaceae bacterium Bin_79_3 | reverse complement strand
TACTGCCATCTGGGTTAAAGCGCAGTTGCGCGCCGCGGGTAACCATCCACAGTTCGCCACTGGGTTGGAATCCCATCGTTTGCACCCGTTGGCTGCTCACACGGTTGTGGGGTTGCCATACCTGATCGCCCGGGCTCCAGGTGGAAAAGAAATTACCGAGCCCACTCACGCTCACATAACTGCCATCGGGGCTGCGGCGTAGGTCGCGCACCGCTCCAGCGGCATCACTTACTTCCGCCTGCCAGCTCTTGCCGCTATCGCTGCTGCGGTAGATCGCCCCCACAGTTGTTGCTAGTTCTGCCTTGTTGGGGCCGGTGGCATTGATTAAGTAAGGATCGCCAGGCAGTTTTGTATCGAGCAGCAAACGGGTCCAATTTTGGCCAGCATCATCGCTGTGCAGCAGTAAGCCGGGTTGGCCTGCAATCCAGCCTTCATCGCCACGGAAATCAATACTAATTAAGCGAAAATTTTCTTCCGCTGGCAGGTTTATCGCCCGTTCAGCCCAGCTGTTGCCGCCATCGTTTGTTTCCATCACCAGCCTGTTGCTACCCACCAAAAAGCCGTGCTGGCTATCGGTAAAGGCCACATCAAGGGGGTTGGAAGAGATGTTTAGCGGCACTGGCACCCAGGGGCTGCTGGCGGCCGTGGCAAGGCCAGTAGTTACGCAAGCGGTGGTGAGCATCAGCACCAAAACACAGCTCAATAAAGGCTTGAGCATTGAGTTGATCGCTTGATTCAGTGCTTGTGGGATCGATTTAGTCATGGAGTGAGTTGCAGGGTCAAAATTCAGAGCCAAAAATTCAGAGCCAAAATTCAAAACAAGAATTCAGCGCAGGGAATAGAGAGATAAGAAAAAAGCAACAGCTAAGGCGAAGCCACCAAAAATCAATACGTTTTTTTGGCCTGGAGTGAGCTTATTTACGCCAAAGCCAAATTTAAGATTTTCTTCAAAGCCGCTTGGTTTGTTGCGGGGGCCGATATCGCGGAAAGCACCCACTGGGCTGCGACAAACCGGGCAACGAAAACGTCGTGGATCAATTGCGCTGAATGCTGTATTCACCTCGATACCGAGTTTTTTTACCCCTTCTTCTGGGTCGTATACAAAGCCGCAGCTGCGGCATTCAAAGCGGTGGGTATCTGGATCGCTTTCTGGTGCAGCAATTCCTGAGCTATCTATTTCGGGTTTATCTATTTCTGGGTTATCCATGGCAACAGCCCAATGCGGATACCAACTCTATCGAGCCGCTGCTGCAGCAACGGTGCCACACTGGTGAGATTAAATCTGAGTAACCCTCAGGCATGTTTGTTCTTCCTGGCTACGACGCCTTTTTGGGGTTTTTGCTGATTGCAGCGGCGGTGCCGGTGCTGGCCCTTGTTACCAACAAGCTGGTAGCCCCTAAATCCCGCAGCGGTGAGCGCTTGCTTACCTACGAATCAGGCATGGAGCCTGTGGGTGGCGCTTGGATCCAATTCAATATTCGCTACTACATGTTTGCGTTGGTATTTGTGATATTCGATGTGGAAACAGTATTTCTTTACCCCTGGGCCGTGGCTTTTAGTCGCCTTGGTTTGCTTGCCTTCATTGAAGCGCTTATTTTTATTGCCATATTGTTAGTGGCCCTGGCCTATGCATGGCGCAAGGGCGCCCTCGAATGGAGCTGAGTGTGACAAACAACCAAACCCCATCCTCTCTAGATGCCCTGCGGGATCTAAGGGCAGCCAGTTGCGGACCCGTTGGTGCCCCTGAAATCACCACTGGCCTTTCCGAGAATGTGATTCTTACCAGCCTTGATGATTTACATAACTGGGCCCGCCTCAGCAGCCTTTGGCCGCTGCTATACGGCACCGCCTGTTGTTTTATTGAATTTGCCGCCTTGATCGGCTCAAGATTTGATTTTGATCGTTTTGGTTTAGTGCCCCGCTCCAGCCCCCGCCAAGCCGATTTGATCATCGTGGCGGGCACGGTAACAATGAAAATGGCTCCCGCTTTGGTGCGTTTATATGAACAGATGCCAGAACCTAAATACGTAATTGCCATGGGGGCTTGCACTATCACTGGCGGCATGTTTTCCGCTGATTCCACCACCGCTGTGCGCGGGGTAGATAAATTAATTCCAGTGGATCTATATCTGCCAGGCTGCCCGCCGCGGCCAGAGGCAATTTTTGATGCGGTGATTAAATTGCGCAAAAAAGTTGGTAATGAAGCCCTGCAAGAACGGGGGCGTTTGTTACCTACACACCGTTATTCCACTGTTTCCCACCGCATGACGGCAGTAGAACCCATCATTGATGGGCGCTACCTGCGGGCTGAATCGCAAAAACTAGCCCTTGCGGCAGCAGAAGCTGTATCACCACTCAATTTAACAATCTCAGCCCCTAAAACCACTCCTGAACCCATCGCTGCAGCGGCTCAACCATGACTGATCTCAGCCCAGGACC
>VFLB01000320.1 GCA_009914645.1 Synechococcaceae bacterium Bin_79_3 | reverse complement strand
GTGCACCAGTAGCACTAACCGCCCCTGCAATCGGTTGATAATAAACAAGTCATAGATTTGTTAAATAAGTAAGAATCGCCCCCGCTAACGCGGGGGCTTTTTAATGGTTGAACTCATTTGCTAGTAAATGGAAATTCCTACAAAACTGATTGCTTTTGGCGATAGTGGCATCTTTGGTTGGGGAGATAGTGATGGGGGTGGCTGGGTTGAAAGGTTGCGGCGTCATTGGATGCCAAGAGAAAAAGCTCCGGTTTTGTATAACCTTGGAGTAAGGGGGGATGGACTTGAGCGCCTTTCTGCAAGGTTTCAATCTGAATTTAAGGCGCGTGGTGAATTAAGGCGCCAGAGCCCTCAAGGCCTAATAATTGGAGTGGGCCTTAATGATGTAGCCCGTGTTGGACGCTTAGACGGTAGGCAGCAATTAGATTCAGCTGCTTTTCTTTTTGGTATGGAGCAGTTACTCGCGAACGCCAAGCAATTAGCCCCAGTTTTTGTAATTGGCCTAACACCTGTTAATGAAGCGCAAATGCCGTTTGCCCAATGTCTTTGGTATCTAAATCAGGATATTAATTACTACAATCATCTCCTTGAAGAGGCTTGCCTTGGAGCAGGTGTGCCTTTTTTGAATTTGTGGAATGGCATTTCTGCTGAAACTAAATCTGTACCGCACATTTGGGTTAACTCACTCTGTAGTGATGGGATTCACTGCAATAGTGTTGGCCACCAGTGGATATTTGAGCAGGTGAGTTGTTGGCCTGAGCTATTGTTATGGGCAGGGTTGCCGCCCGAGGGAGCCTGCATTATTTATTGATTAACATCTATGCGCATTGCAATTTCTGGTTCCCATTCCCTTGGCAAATCAACTGTAGTAAGGGATTGGAGTGAAGCTCACCCTTGTTATCTCGTGGAGGATGAGCCCTATCGAGTGCTTTCACTAAATGGCCCTTATGAGATTAAATTTATGGATAAATCAACTAAACTGCACAATGGGCTGCAACTATTTTATAGTATTAGTAGAGTGCATAGATATTCATCTATCAATGATAATGTTATCTTCGATCGTTGTCCGATTGATTATCTAGCATATTCCCAGTATACTGCTGAAATGGGTGAAACGGATATTGATTCTGAATTTGTTTTAAGCATGGTTGACGCAGTTAGGGAATCTTTAGATCATCTTGATATTCTTGCATTTGTGCCAAGCTCAATGGAATGGCCGGTATTAATCGAGGAGGATGGCATCCGCCCCCTAAACATTGAATATCGAGATTCTGTCGACTTAATTTTTAAAATGATATATAGAGAAAATTTATATAATCTTTTGCCAGCGCTTGGGAATTTAAAATTAATTGAATTAAT
>VFLB01000177.1 GCA_009914645.1 Synechococcaceae bacterium Bin_79_3 | reverse complement strand
CCGCTGCTGAATTTGAATTTGTAATTTCACCAGTGCTTCTTGGCTTTTGGCAATCACGATGCAACCGGTGGTGTCTTTATCGAGGCGATGCACGATGCCGGGCCGCATTTCACCGCCGATACCGGGTAGATCAGGGCAATGGTGCAGCAAGCCGTTAACTAACGTTCCTGTTTTATTACCTGGCGCTGGATGCACAGTGATCCCAGCAGGCTTATTTAACACAATTAAATGTTTATCTTCAAACAACACTTCTAGTGGTATTGATTCGGGTTTGAGATATTCAAGTGGTTCTGGTGGTGGCATCCATAACTGCACTAAATCGCCATGGCGCAGGGGGGTTTTGGCTTGGCCCGTAACACCATTTACCTCAACGTAACCGGCATCAATAAATTTTTGGATGCGGGCGCGGCTTTGTTCTGGCCTTTGGCTAACAAGCCAACGATCCAAACGCATCGGCAGTGGTTTTGGATATGTAAACCCTAGTAATTCGCCTTCCCCTTGGCCAAATCCAAATTTGTTTTCTGCTTTAACCATGCAGCAACGCTATCGGTAAAGCGGGCGTTAATAAATCTATGGTTGTTGTTTCTTGCTTCAACTGGCACACTCCCCAGGCATTTGTGCTGCCGGCAATGGGCCCTGGGCTAGATGCGGCTGCTGGCACAGCACGAATAAACCAAGATTTAGATTTACTTGTTATTAGGAAGGTTCTGGCAGAGGAACTTTGAACTCAGTTGTTGCGTTTTCAGGCAGTTCCAATGCAATAGCACCTAAGCGGGCGCCTCGAAAATCATCCAGCAGTTTGGTGGACATTCGCAGGCTGTCGCCACCGGTATGGCGGTTCGCGGAAGCCGCAAGCCAACTTTCCACATCTGGTGCTCCAGATTGCAAAAGCGTTAGAGCCAGGCCGTAGCGCTTTTGCAATAAATTGGGGGCAACACCAGCAGCGGCTGTGCCTTCTAGTTGCGTGAGCATTGTTAAAAAAGCTTTTGCTACCGCTTCTGAGTCGTAGGCGGCTTGGCCAATGTCGTCGCATAGGGCCAGCCGTAAAGCCGCCATCTGATCATCAAGCCGTGGTGGCAACACCCCT
>VFLB01000253.1 GCA_009914645.1 Synechococcaceae bacterium Bin_79_3 | reverse complement strand
GATGGCTAAAGATTGAAATACCACCCCCTTTGCTTCTAGTTTTGCCCCTTCAAGGCTGCCCCCAAGCATGGCTAAAGCAGAACCTTGTAATTGCAGATTTAGATGTTGCAATTCATCGCAAACGCTATACAACCAAAGGCGTACACCTTGGCTGATTAAATTCAAGAGGGGTCCGCTCATGTGGGTATTTCAGGCTGAGAATTTAGCCAATGGGCTGCCACCTTTTCGGGTTGATCTAGGTGGGGTAGGTGTCCGCAATTTTGCAATTCTGTGCAGCAATCCCCAAGCACCGCCGCTGCTGCAAGCCGCAATGGCGGCCTCAAAATGCGATCGTTTGCGCCCCACAGCACTTTTAGGGGGGCTGCTGGTAAAGGAGCACCAACTCCTGCAAAACCACCACTCCGGGCAAAGCAAGCAAGGGCATGGGCCCAGCCTGGGCTTTGTAAATGCAGGCTGGCAATTTCCTCTTCGGCTGCCCCTACGTTTGATTTTGGATCAGCAAATGCCTGACGGCACAGCCCTTTGCGCACTGCTGCTAAGCCGAGGAAAGCAACACCAAGTTTGTCTAGTAATGGGGGCAATGGCATTGCTTTTCCGGTTAATCCAGCTGGTGCCAGCAACAATATTTTCTGCAGTATTTTGGGGTTTGCCTGCTCCAATTCTCTCGCTAAAACAATTGCAACCGCTCCACCCATCGAGGCACCGATTAAGCCAAGGGGTGCAGAGGGATTTTCTGCATTAATTACAGGCATAAGTGCTAACAAGTGCTCGATCACTAGCTGAGGCCCATAAGCTGCAGAGGTTGGGCGCGGACAAAAGCCAAATCCGCAAAGATCAGGAATCCAAAGTTGATAGTTATCTGCTAGTAGGGGAGCAATACGGCGAAATTCTAAAAAAGAACTATCAAATCCATGCAACATCAATAAAGGAGGACCTTTCCCTAATACCGCTACTGGCCAATTCAAATTTGCCAAAGCGCCCCCGAGATTTAGCTGCAACCAGCGCACATTTGCAGCTAGGGCCCTGGCTTGTGGATCAATCAGCTGCTGGGCAGCAGCGCTTAGCGGGTTAGGCATCCTTGGCTGCTGCTAACTAAAGCTGCCAATAAATCATCGGCGGCAACAGGAAACGGCAAATGATGCAAATCAGAACCAGGCTTGCAAGCAAATTTGCATACCTGTTGCAATTGCTCAAGGCTGGCTTTACCAAGCCCTAATTCTTGCAAATTCACTGGCAGTCCCAATTTTTTAAAGAAAGGCAGAAGCTGTCTGCGCGCTTGAGCAGCTAAACCACTGCCACCAATCTGCTCTTCTAAACGCAGTTGCACGAGCACCCCAAAGGCAACTTTTTCGCCATGCATGGAGCCGTGGCATGCAGCTAACTGGGTTAGCCCATTGTGGATGGCATGGGCTGCAACAGTGCGGCAACGGGCGCCACCGAGGCCCCCGATTAAGCCGGCGGTGAGGCCACTTGCTTCCGCCACTCGGCACCAAGGAGCAGAGCCAGGATCTTGTAATGCTTCAACCCCTTCTAAAAGCAATTGATCGCGCAACACCCTTGCTTGTTGAACAGCTTGTTGCACCAAGCCATCACTGCTTTGGCCGCTGCTTACTGATGCCTCGTACCATTTAGCCATTGCATCGGCGATGCCACTGGCCAAGGTGCGAGGTGGCGCTGTGATGATGAGTTGGTGATCAAATATCAATAAATCAGGGCAGCGCTTAAGTGATACATCTGCTTGAAAAGCTCCAGCTGTTGAATAAATATTGGCTAAGGCGGTCCAGCCAGCGCAGGTGGCCGCGCTAGTAGGAACAGTGATGCAAACAAGATCAAGATTATTCGCTATTAGTTT
>VFLB01000011.1 GCA_009914645.1 Synechococcaceae bacterium Bin_79_3 | reverse complement strand
TGGCAGCTTTGGCCTTGGTGGCAGCCTTGATCGCTGCTTTGAGCCCCTATGAACTGATGATTTCCGGCCATGGCGTGGCCGCAGGAGCAGGTTTTGTTGATCTACATGTGCGCTTACCCCTACGGATTTTGTTGGCGCTTTTGCTGCTGCTTAGCGCCGCGGGGCTAATGATTCCCCTACCGGCGGGATGGTTGCGGCGAGGAGTTTTGGTGCCACTGGCCTGCACAGGGGTAGCAGTACCAATCGCAGAATTACTAATTGCACCTGTTGTGCAACGCCTCATGGTGCAACCAAGGGAACTGCAGCTGGAACGCCCTTACCTAGAACGCACTATTAGCGCCACAAGGAAAGCCTTTGGGCTTGATCAGGTGCAATTGGAAGCCCTGGAGCCACGCCAAGCCCTTACTGCTGCAGATTTAAAGGAGGGGCCAGGCACGATCGAAAATCTCAGGCTCTGGGATACGCAGCCGTTACTTGCAACGAACCGACAATTACAACAACTGCGGCTTTATTACAGCTTCCCCTCAGCAGCTGTTGATCGCTATGGCCTCAGCAACGATCCAAATCGAGGCGCTCAGCAGGTATTGATTGCCCCAAGGGAACTTGATGCCAATGCCCTGCCTGGAGCATCTCGCACCTGGCAAAACCTACATATGGTTTTTACCCATGGCTATGGATTTACCGTATCTCCGGTAAATGCATTCGGCCCAGATGGCCTTCCCTTGTTTTTCATTAAGGATCTTGGCCGCAGCAGCCAGGTACAGGGTTTTGCGGAACTAGATGTTACTAGCGCAGAAGTGAAAAGGGAGATACCAGTGGGTAATCCGCGGCTGTATTTCGGCTACAACTCCGCTTCTTATGCAATCGCACCAACAAAGGTGAAGGAATTTGATTATCCAGAGGGTGATCTAAATATATATTCTCATTATCAGGGATCCAAAGGTATTCCGCTAGAACACAATTGGCAAAAAATATTTGCAGCCCATTACCTTAAGGAGTCAAGGCTATTATTTACTGGTGCATTACAAGCAAATAGCAAATTACTACTAAGGCGGCAAATTCATAGCCGCTTAAAAGCAATAGCACCATTTTTACGCTTTGAGAATTCTCCTTACCTTGTAACAGCAAGGCTGCCGGCTAGCAGTGGTTTTAGGCGCGGTGTGCATCAATTTTGGTTTGTAGATGGATTTACTACCAGTAGAAGTTATCCCTACAGCGAGGCAAATCCAGAGGGTTTGAGGTATCTACGCAATCCGGTAAAAGCATTAGTTGATGCCTACACAGGTGAAGTGCACTTTTATGTAAATGATCCTCAAGATCCAATCCTGCGTACCTGGCAAAAATTGTTTCCTGAATTGTTTTCTCCCATAGCTAATATGCCAAAAGAATTGCGTAAACATCTTCAGGTACCCCAGAGCCAATTCGCAATCCAAGCGGAGAAATTATTGCGATTTCATGTAACAGATGTGCGCACTTTTTACAACGGTGATGATGTGTGGGGCATACCGCTAGAAATTTATGGTAACCGTAGTGTGGCAGTGCGGCCTTATCATGTAACCCTGCAATTGCCTGGGGAAAAAAGACCTGAATTTGTTTTACTATTGCCATTCTCACCACTTAAGCGACCAAATTTAGTGGGATGGCTAGCTGCCCGTAATGACGGAGATGCCTATGGCAAATTAAAACTTGTGCGCTTTCCGCAAGAAAGGCTTTTGCTTGGTACGCAACAAATAACAG
>VFLB01000064.1 GCA_009914645.1 Synechococcaceae bacterium Bin_79_3 | reverse complement strand
ACCCCGGGGTCGGGAGTTCAAGTCTCCCTCGAGCCATTTTGATTTAAAATTAGCTTCTTACCTCATTTCGATGGCATTAAGTCTGTCGCGAAAGCTAGAAGATGAGTTCTGATCTTTAGAATATTCTTTATTTGAAAAATTATCTGTGCTGTTTGAGCGTCTGCTTCTGCCTCCTGCATACGTTTGGGCTTGAACATCGCGTGATCGTGTTTCTCGGATGTTTGTTGGCGCAGTGCTGAATACATCTGCGGCTTGCTTCGTTTCTCTTTGAATCGGATGAGCTTTAAGTTCACTGCGCAGCTGATTCAGGAGACGAAAATGCCCGGTATTGTTGTATTTGCGCATCAGTGCGGGATCCCAGCCCATCAATTAACTCGACTTTTGTATGCCAACTTTAGTTCACAAGCAGCAGTAAATAGTGGTAGCTTTAGCAGGCTGCTAACACGGAGTTTGTCCGCTTTAGCCGAAACCCTTTACTGAACAGCTTTTACCATGACCAACGCAAGCCTTAGAGTTGGCCAGCAGGCCCCAGATTTTACTGCTACGGCAGTAGTTGATCAGGAATTTAAGGAAATCAGCCTCTCCAACTACCGCGGTAAATACGTAGTTCTATTTTTCTATCCCCTTGATTTCACCTTTGTTTGTCCTACTGAAATCACAGCATTTTCTGATCGATACGCTGAATTTGCCAGCAAAAATACAGAGGTGCTAGGTGTTTCTGTAGATAGTCAATTTAGTCATCTAGCTTGGATACAAACTGATCGCAAAGAGGGCGGAATTGGTGATTTGGCATATCCGCTGGTAGCTGATCTTAAAAAGGACATTGCGAGGGCGTACAACGTCTTAGACGAAGATGCTGGAATAGCTGTACGTGGCTTGTTTATTATCGATGCAGAAGGTGTAGTACAACATGCAACTATCAATAACCTAGCTGTAGGTAGAAATGTAGAAGAAACACTCAGAGTTCTTCAGGCATTTCAACACGTTCAGGCTAATCCTGATGAGGTTTGCCCTGCTAACTGGACCCCTGGTGATCGCACAATGAATCCTGATCCGATTGGAAGTAAAGATTTCTTTGCTTCTATCGCTTAAATCCTTAATTATGCTTTGCAAAACTAGCGGCCCTAAAGCCGCTAGTTTTTTT
>VFLB01000300.1 GCA_009914645.1 Synechococcaceae bacterium Bin_79_3 | reverse complement strand
GTGTGAGCACTCCTAATTCAGTTAGCCCGGCTAAAGGTGCAATGCGGCCATAGGGCAAAAAGCTATTACCAAGCAAAAAGCCCACCACAAGTTCCAGCACAATCGCCGGAACCGCCAAACCTTTTAAGTGCTGAGCCGTAAGCCGAGCAAGTAAAGTTCCCACAAGGAGTAACAACAATGTGCTGAGTAGTGAAGAACCCATCAGTGCACAGTTTTATATCCTTGCTTTTGGCAGTATTTCAAATAGGGATACATATATCATTGCCCCCGCCGAAAACCAAGGCGATAAAGTTAAAAATGTATTGCTAGATCTGCGAGTGCTGAGCCCAATTAGGCTTCCGATACCTGTTGATAGCCCGGCAAAAAGTGTTAGAGAAAGGGCAAAGCCACTATTTTGAACTGTGTTTACAAGCATTTAATACTCACTTTCACATTTAGTGGCTGTAAGTTATTTAATCAATCAAAACCAAGTAGATCAAATATCTCGCGATCTTTAAGGGATTCGGCTTCCAATGGCTTTACGTTGTCTAACATCCGTTGCGCAAGAGCTAAGTATTCATTTTGCACTGCTTCCACCTCAGGGGTGGCTTCCATTTCGAAAATTGTGCATTTTTTAAGCCGGGAGCGTCGAATAGCATCAAGGTCTGGGAAATGGGCCATCGTGCGCATGCCAACTCTCTCGTTATATTTATCAATTTGATCAGTATCGTTGCTTCTATTAACCACAACACCACCGAGACGAACTTTATAGTTTTTAGCTTTTGCTTGAATTGCCGCAATAATCCGATTCATCGCAAAGATCGAATCAAAATCATTTGCTGTAACAATTAAGCAATAGTTTGCATGTTGGAGAGGAGCGGCGAAACCACCGCAAACCACATCGCCTAATACATCAAAGATCACCACGTCTGTGTCTTCTAGAAGATGATGCTCCTTCAGCAGTTTTACAGTTTGACCTGTTACGTAACCGCCGCAGCCAGTGCCAGCTGGTGGACCGCCGGATTCCACACACATCACTCCGTTATAACCTTCAAATACAAAATCTTCAGGTTTTAGTTCTTCTGTATGAAAGTCAACAGTTTCTAAAATATCTATAACAGTGGGCACCATCTTTTTAGTGAGGGTGAAGGTGCTGTCGTGTTTTGGATCGCAGCCGATCTGTAATACACGCTTCCCTAATTTCGAAAATGCCGCCGATAAGTTTGAAGAGGTGGTGGATTTACCGATCCCTCCTTTTCCATAAACAGCAATAACTAGGGCGCCTTCCTCAATTTTCATTGAGTCGTCTAGATGCACCTGCAGGCTGCCTTCTCCATCTTCTCGGCTGTTTTTGCTGCTGCTGGTTGGGGTAATGGTGGCGGTCATTTGGGATTCAAGGGTTGGTGTATGAAAGTTGTGATGATGAAATTGGGTGGCGCCGGGAAACTAGAAAGATAGTATTACCGCGTGAAATGGGCCTTGGCTTCATACAGAACCTCATCTGTTATTTCACTTATCCCGCGCTCTTGCGCAAAGGTTTCAGTGTTGCGTTTAACTTTACCCCTCACAAAAAAGGGAATCCGGCCTAGCTCTGCCCTACCGCTATTCGTCCAGCTAAACGCTTCAGAAACAGTTGCTGGAACAGCTTCTTCTTCAATAAGTTTATCGGTGGGAGCTTTCTGACCCTTATGGCTCATATGCCCTTCAACAAACTCAAAATCATGGCGGAACATGCCGATTAAGTGCTCCTCCAAGCCCATCATCAATGGATGCACCCAGCTATCAAAAATCACATTCGCACCTTCCCAACCCATTTGCGGGGCATAGCGTGCAGGTACGTCTTGCACATGTAGCGGGGCTGAAATTACAGCGCATGGGATACCAAGCCTTTTGGCGCTATGGCGTTCCATTTGGGTGCCCAGCACAAGTTCTGGCGCAGCGGCAGCCATGGCTGCTTCCACTTCTAGGTAATCGTCGCTGATCAAAGCTTCAATTCCTAATTCTTGGGCGGCAGCTCGCACAGCCCTTGCCTGTTCACGGCAGTAGCTGCCAAGGCCCACCACCTGAAAGCCAAGCTCTTTGCTTGCTATCCGCGCAGCTGCAATCGCATGGGTTGCATCAGCAAAAATAAATACCCTTTTGCCGGTGAGGTATGTGGAATCAACCGATTGGGAATACCAGGGCATTCTTGAGCGATCTGGTGGAGCTGGAATTTGATCAAGCTCTAAAACCGCTGCTAACTCTTCGCGGAATTGTTGAATTGCACCGATGCCAATCGGCACTGTTTTGATGCTTACCATCCCTAATTGACGTTCCAACCAGCTGCAGCTGCTTTCAGCAATTTCTGGATACAAACAAAGGTTTGCATCGGCTTCTGGAATTCGCTTTAGATCTGCAGGACTTGCCCCAAGAGGTGCGGCCACATGCACATCAACACCAAGTTCTGCAAGTAATTTCGTAACTTCAATTACGTCGTCGCGGCAACGAAATCCCAGCAGGCTTGGGCCCAGCAGGTTCACTCTCGGCTTACGTTGCTCGCTGCGCCAGCGGCTTGGCGATGGTTTTTCTGCACCCGGACTAAGGGCTTGATCTTTGAGCAAGGTGCGAAGCAGTTGGTAAAAGGTTTCGGAAGCACCCCAATTTTCCTTTTTTGAATAAGCAGGTAATTCAAGATTCACAATTGGCAGATTGAAGCCCATGCCTTGGGCCAAGCTGCCGGGCTGATCTTGAATTAATTCTGCTGTGCAGCTTTCCCCAACCAATAAGGCCTGGGGTTGAAAGCGCTCCACTGCATCACTAATTGAGCGCTTTACGAGCTCGGCCGTGTCGCCGCCTAGATCGCGAGCTTGAAATGTGGTGTATGTAACCGGTGGACGCTTGTTTTGACGCTCGATCATCGTGAACAACAAATCGGCGTAAGTGTCGCCTTGGGGAGCATGAAGCACGTAATGCACCCCTTCCATCGAAGTGGCTATTCGCATTGCCCCCACGTGGGGGGGGCCTTCATAGGTCCAAAGGGTGAGTTCCATGGTGGCTGGAATTTGGTTACGAGTTTTTTGTTAATTGAAGGCGAGCATTGCGCGTCTTCTTAGGGGTCGTGCGAATAATTCAGCTAGATCACCAGCTTGATCGCAACCGTGGATTGGGCTAAATACCAATTCAATAGACCATTTGGTAGCAAAACCTTCGGCTTCTAATGGATTGGCCAAACCCATACCGCAAACCACAAGATCTGGCTTAGCAGCCCTTACCCTGTCTAGCTGTTTTTCAAGATGTTGCCCTTCACTTAATTGCAATCCGGCAGGCAGGAGATCGAGTTCGGGCTGTTGTAAGGCTCGATCAAGGTATGGGGTGCCCACTTCCACCAGTTCCATTCCACATTCGCGGTGCAGAAATCTGCCAAGGGCTAATTCCATCTGGGAATCAGGCAACAAAAACAAGCGCTTGCCTTCCAATTCGCGGCGATGGGGCGCCACTGCCGCACGACCCCGCTCCACCAGGGGATCCAGTACAGAGGCTGTGTGAGCTGGATCAATGCCAAAAGCAGTGGCAGCCGCTTCAAACCAACGGCAACTGCCTTCCACCCCTAGGGGGTATGGGCTGCTAAGCAATTGGGCGCCGCGAGCCTGTAAGGCCCTAGCCGTAGCCCCTAGGAAGGGTTGCGCCAGAAGCACTTTGGTGCCTTTCCCAAGGCTTGGCAACTCAGTTGATCTGCGGGGTGGAAGGCTGACAACGTTGCTGATGCCGAGCCGTTCAAACAGGGTGAGAAAGCGCTCCTCTACTCCATCTGCAAGGGTGCCCACCAGCAGTAATTGACTTTCATCATTGCGGGGTAAAAAAGGCACCAAGGCGGTAAGAGCATTGTCTTCACCTTGGGTAAATGTGGTTTCGATACCACTACCGCTGTAATTAACCACCCGCACTTGCCCTTGCAGGCGCGTGCTGAGCCGTTCCGCTGCTTTTGCTAAATCGAGTTTGATCACCTCGCTGGGACATGAACCCACTAAGAACAAGGTGCGAATTTCAGGGCGGCGTACTAGCAGATCTGTAACTACACGATCAAGCTCTTCGTTGGCATCAGCTAATCCGGCAAGGTCCCGTTCCCCAAGGATTGCTGTACCAAAGCGCGGCTCAGCAAAAATCATCACTCCTGCAGCACTTTGGATTAAGTGCGCACAGGTGCGGGAACCAACCACCAAAAAGAAGGCATCTGGCATGCGGCGGTGCAGCCACACGATTGAGGTGAGTCCGCAAAACACCTCTCGCTGGCCATTTTGTTTAATGATCTCCAAGCGCAGCCCTAATCAACACCTATATAAATAGAACTCTTTAAGGGGGAAGTGCCAAACTCCTTGTCTTTTTTAAAGGCGCCTACGGAAAGCATCGCCATAACCGGGGCTTGTGCGATCGCCACTTTCACCACTGCGGCTCAATTTCCACACATTGCGGCTCACTCGACGCGCAATCAAGCCGCCCCGTTCCACCACGGGCGTACCTGGGCGAGCTCCTAATAAAACAGCTACTTCGGCGGTGCTCAGTGGTGCCCCTGTGCGCACAGCTAAATCGGTAAGCTCCAAGCGTTGGCGCAGATTTTGTAGATCAGCGGCCTCACCGTGGCTTTCATTCCAAATGGTGGTGAAATTGGTGTCGTGAGCTGTACCCATCCTTTGCATTAAGCCAAGCCCAATAAAGGCAAGAGCTTGTTCTGGCTTTACCCCTTGATCCATGGCGTGAGCGATCCAATCGGAGAAATTTGCTTGGGGTTCTTGATTGGAAATTGGCTGGGCTTCGGTGGAGTTGGTGGCTGTTTTGCTCGGCATCAGCAGCTCTTGCGGTATTGCCGGAAGGTACCCACTCCCCATAACTGCGCAAGGGGTAGAGCGGTAGAGTCGCGCGAGTATTTATAAAAAAAGCCCTGCCAAGTTTTGCTGACGATCTTTCTAATAGGCGTCGGCGAGGCGGGTTGAGGGATGGCAGCGCCTCTATATCGATTACAGGCACCCAAGTTGATGTGCCTGTTGGCCCTAGTTGCGTCACCGTTACAACAGATAGCGAGGGCAGACGTCTTTCCCGCCAAGGCGGTCAAGTGGGTTCGATCCAGTTGCGCACCTATGTATTCCTGGATTCATTGCAGCCGCAATTAGCGGCTTACATGGGAACGGTATCTCAGGGATTTTTGCCAATTCCTGGTGATGCCTGCCTTTGGCTAGAGGTGTCTCCTGGCATGGCGGTGCACCGAGTTACTGATATTGCCCTAAAGGCCAGCACTGTGCGCCTTGGCCAAATGGTTGTAGAGCGGGCTTTTGGTTCCATTGGTCTTTACCATCGCGATCAGAGCAATGTGCTGCATTCTGGCCAAGTGGTGCTCGAAGCAATTGGCAGCAGCATCGATCGCCGTAGCTCCTGCACCGTTAGCTGGACTGAAATAATCCGCGCTATCACCCCCGATCACGCGGTGCTGATCAATCGCTTGAATCGCCGCGGTTCGATGATTCAGGCAGGGATGAGCATGTTTATTCTTGAAACCGAACCAGCTGGCTACGTGCTGATTGCAGCTAACGAAGCTGAGAAATCCTCAAACATCACTGTGGTGGATGTAAAAGCTGTCGGCGCTTTTGGCCGGCTTACCCTCGCAGGCAAAGAGGGCGATGTAGAGGAAGCTGCCGCTGCTGCTATGAGAGCGGTGGGGAGCATTAATTCGCGCTAAGGGAACTTCTAAAACCCCATTAAAAATCCCATTTCAGTTGCAATTGCCCTGATTGCCTTACCTCTACTACCAAGCTTCATTTTTTGATGGGCGGGGAGTTGCGCGTAGGTGCTGTTTGCTTCCCTGATCCAGAACACAGGGTCGTAGCCAAAACCATCTCCCCTGGGTTCAGTCAAAATTTCACCTCTACAAAGGCCTTCCGCCTCTAGCCGAATGGTGCCGGTGGGATCTGAAAGTGCCACAGCGCTATGAAATCCAGCACTCCTGTAAACAGTTTGCTTCAATTCTTGGAGAAGTCGGTTAATTCGTTCCTTATCACTCGGGGCATAGCGGGCCGAAAAAATCCCTGGTGCGCCCCCTAATGCATCCACTTCAAGCCCTGAATCGTCAGCCAGGGCCCAGTTTCCGCTCAGGAGTGCCACCTGTGAAGCTTTTAAACGGGCATTTTCGAGGTAGGTGCTACCGGTTTCTTCAATTTCCAAACCTTTCGGTTGTTGTTGAACGTTAAGGGCGACAGGAGCAAGCATTGCCCTGATTTCATTCACCTTGGTGGGATTACCGCTTGCAATTACAAGTATTTTTTGGTTTCTACTCACCCTGCAGCTGCGTTGATTTAGCCATTCTGCTCTTTGACAGCCCTACTGAATTCCAGTAGACCTGAGCGCCCTAAAGAAAACCCTTGGATACAAGCCTGGTTTTACAAAATTTGCTGTCGCCAGCAATTTTGTTCTTTTTTCTTGGCGTATTTGCGGTGCTGTTGGGCACTGATCTAGAAATTCCGGCTCCATTGCCGAAATTATTCTCACTTTATTTATTGCTTTCCATTGGTTTTAAAGGTGGAGTTGAACTGCAACATAGTGGCCTAGCTGGAAGTGTTGTACTCACTATTTTAGCAGCGGTTTTAATGTCTATTCTGGTGCCAATCTACTGCTTTTTTATATTACGAAATCGCTTTGATGTATTCAACGCTGCCGCTATTGCTGCAACTTATGGATCAATTTCAGCAGTTACATTTATAACGGCTGAAAGCTTTCTTAGGGTGTTGAACATTCCCTCCGATGGATTTATGGTTGCAGCCCTGGCGCTAATGGAGTCTCCAGCCATAATAGTGGGGTTACTATTAGTTAAATTGGCTGCTCGAAATCGACGCAGTGATGCAAACTCAAGCTGGGGCCCATTGCTGAGAGAAGCCTTTCTTAATAGCTCTGTTTATCTATTGATTGGCAGCCTGATAATTGGTTTTTTAGTTGCATGGTTTAACCCAAGTGGAATAGAAAAGATGGAGCCTTTTACAGGGAAGCTTTTTTACGGAGTTCTTTGTTTTTTCCTGTTGGACATGGGAATAATCGCGGCTCAACGCCTTGGCGATCTGCGCCAAGCGGGTGCATTCCTTATTGGTTTTGCGCTGCT
>VFLB01000286.1 GCA_009914645.1 Synechococcaceae bacterium Bin_79_3 | reverse complement strand
TAATCAAATTTTGGTTTCTGAGCCGCTCACCCATGCGTCTATACCCTCACCAAGAAAAGACAGGCCCAACACAAGCACAAACATCGCTAAGCCGGGGTAGAGAGCTGTCCACCAAATCCCGGTGGGTAAAGCTGTAAGAGCCTGCTGCAAATCAGCTCCCCATTCAGGGATGTTGTCGGGTAGCCCGAGGCCAAGGAATCCGAGCCCCCCCAGCACCAAAACAGCATCAGCAGCATTCAAGGTGAGTACAACAGGAACAGATGTGATCACGTTGCGCAGTAAATAGTGGCGCATGATCCAGAGAGGCCCTGCTCCAAGGCTTTTGGCTGCATCCACAAAAAGTTCTGCTTTTACGGAAGCTGTTTGATTCCGCACAACGCGGAAATACTGGGGCACATACACCACACAAAGGGCGGCGGCTGCATTTGGAAGCCCTTTCCCCAGTAAAAAAGCGAGCACAACGCTTAATAGCAGCACCGGCAAGGTGTAAAGCGTGTCCATCAATAAAACCAGCAAGCGATCCACATAACCGCCGAGGTAGCCGCTTAACATTCCTAAAGGCACCCCAATAATCAAGGCCACCAAAAGAGCGCTCACCACCACCTGAAGAGCTACTCCAGCTCCAGCAAGAGTGCGGCTGCAAACATCGCGGCCCAACCGATCTGTACCACAAAGATGACTCCAACTTGGCTGGGCATAAATCGGATTATCCAAGCCAACATTTGGATTACTTAGGAAGCCAAAATGAATCAAGGGGCCGGTTAATAAAGCAACAAGGCAATAGATGATCACTAACCACACCCCCACTTTGGCAAGCTGGGCAGAAAGACTGCGGGGCCTCCAAGACCACGCCAATTGCAAACGCTGGAAAAGCATTGCTAAAGGCTAACTCAAGAACTGCAACAGAGCTTTCGATCGGGGCACATTTAAAATGCTGTTTCCTCCGGCATAAACCGGACGATTAAAATGTCTATTGCAATCAACAAGTTAATGCAAGTTGCCGGCAATAAAAAAGCCTTAAAAAAATTGGAGAAGGGTTTTACCTTGGTGGAATTAATGGTGGTGATTGTAATTGTTGGGGTGCTTAGTTCCGTGGCTTTACCTCAATTTATGGGGGTAAAAGATAAGGCAAAATTAAATACACAAATAGCTGAACTCGCCGGCCTTGCACGGGAGTGTTCTTCAGCAATCATTGCAGAAGGTCCATATCCATCCGCCTATGCAAGCGGAACTGATGAAAATACCAATACAGGTTTAGCAATCTCTGGCAATTGCAACGGTGGCGATATTTCAACAGCCCCTGGAGCTAATATTAGCTACAGCACTGCAGTCGCCAAAAGCAGCGGCGCAAAATGCGGCTCAATATCAATCAGCTCGGGAAAGAAATGCATGGCCACTATAGAATCAAGCAATGGCCTAATCTCCTATTCTGAAATCTAAAAAAGAATCAATCTTTTTAATTTAAATCACCTTTTCATCAACGGGCTAATAGCCCGTTGATGTTTTTTATATTTAATACTCCGATAGCACAGCGCTAGAATCAGCCTTAATTTTTTGGCTTTGGAAACGTTGCCTTAATTGCCATTGAACTGTGCCACTCAAGCTTTCCACGCATGCGGCTAAGGGCAAAGAGGCACTAGCTCCAATAGCTACACCTTGAGGAAGCGCGCAGCCAGTCCAAACTTCAGGGGATGGATCAAGGCCATCGATTACCACGCGATTTTGGAAGGCAGCCACGTTATTTAGTGAGCCATCACTGCGAAAAGCCCTGCCACATCGCATCAACACCCAGCCACGCCAAATCGCTTCGCTTGGCTTGCCAACGCTGTAGGTGGTGAGTTTGCCATCTTGATCAACTATGTGCAGCACTGCTGTACGGCCTGATAATCCACAAGATATCGGCAAAGTATTAATTCTGGGATCTGCAACAACTGCCTTGCCTCGCTCTAAATCGCCTTTAATCAAAGCATTTGCGCGGCCTAAAGCTTCACGTTCCCGCAGGCCTCGGCTTAGGCGCAACCCCAGCGCTCCTTCACCAAAAAGAGAGTTCATTACTATCACAACAACCACTAAGCCGAGGCTGCTGGCAATCAACAACTCCAGCAAAGAAAAACCTGAAGACTTAGCCATCAGGCGCACAGCCGGCTTTGCTATACTTGCCTGCTCGGGTAATACCTAAAGGCAAACTAATCACCAAACAACGTTGTAAATTTATACCTGAATGAGCAAGCAGAATTGTACCGCCGCCAAGCACAAGGCCGTTAGGGGTGAAAATTAATGGAGCAGCCAAATTACTACTAAGCTGTAGCTTTGAATTCACACCAGCCTCGATTAATTTAACTTCTGCATCATTACAGCTAGCGAGATTCCCAGCCCCAGGCGCCTGCCATCCCGTTGGCCCAAGCTCTAAAGAACAGGGGGCACCTTGCTGTTCCGCCTTTTTGCGGGCGCGCTCAAGACCTAGCCATAGCTCCCTACTGGCATTTTCAAGTTCTTGACGCGCCAAAGGTTCCTGGGCGCCTACCAAGCAAACACTGCTGAGCACGGCTGTAATTATTACTGTTACCAAAACTTCACTAAGGTTCAAATTTTACATACCCCTAAAGCTTCCAGGTTGTAGCGCCGTTCACGCTGTTGCGGCATAGGTGCAGCACTACTTAGGGCAACAAGCAATTGATTATCTTTTACCTGCACACGCCTTTCCAATAATACATTTTGCAGCAAAATATCACTACTTGGCAAAAGACCTGCTTCCTCTAATTGAGGCAGCAGGCTACTTCTTTGCTGCGAAATTAAATTGATATCGCCACAATCAATGCTGTGGGCGGGAACCAAACGACGCAACACCCCTTCATCCCGCTGCAATTGTCGATCCATCCATATTAAAATTGCTAATTGTTTTCGCCCTTGCAGGGCCATATCATTGCTGATATTTAATATCTGGAGCCCAGTAGTGCAAAACATTGCTAATAAAATACTGCTTATCAATAGCTCCGTTAAGGCGAAACCGGCTTGAGTTTGGCTTCGCTGCTTAGCTGAAATGAACGGCTTCGCATTGGCTTGCCAGCTGAACTCAAGCGTTGCACTTTTAATTGCGCCGGGCCGTAGGCCGAACCTTGCCAGCTTTCCAGTTGAAATATTCCGGCAGCAAGGGATTGATTGGAGCTGGATTCGCCGTGGCGCGCAGCAGCAACGAAAGCCATTGCGGCCGTTAAGAAGCCATCGTTTAACTGCCCCTCTTGCCAGAGCTGAATTCCTTTGGCCCTTGATTGCATCGCCATCGATTGCAGAGAAAGAGCGCTGCAAATCAGTAAAGATCCCAAGATTAAAACAAGTGGCAAGGCAAAACCAGTTGTGGAGCGATTGAGTTGCTTGATTTTTACCATTGCAAACCACCTGCCAAATCAAGCGAATACAACAATGATTCCCCAAACAGGGGAGCTGTTGCACTTCTACTGATTCAGTTTGAGCACAGCCATAAAAGCCTCTTGCGGAACATCAACTTTGCCCATAGCTTTCATACGTTTTTTGCCTTTTGCCTGCTTCTGTAAAAGCTTCTTCTTTCTTGAAATATCACCACCGTAACATTTAGCAAGCACATCTTTGCGAATTGCACTTATACTTTCGCTAGCAACAATACGGCTTCCAATTGATGCTTGTAACGGAATTTTAAATTGTTGCCGTGGTATGAGCTCTTTGAGCTTTTCAACAAGTGCCTTGCCAACGTTATAGGCTTTATCTCGATGGATAATAGTGGTTAGAGGATCAGCTTTTTCGCCATTAATCAACACATCAAGCCGCACCAAAAAATTC
>VFLB01000244.1 GCA_009914645.1 Synechococcaceae bacterium Bin_79_3 | reverse complement strand
GTTGTGGTTTGCAATTTAGGCGTTAAGACCCTAAACTTTAGAATAGTTACTCTAAGATAAAAAGTAATTTTGAAATTTAGCGCTAAAACCAACTACGGCATTGTTGCTTTGCTAGAGCTAGCTGCTGAATTTCCAGGCGGCGGAGTGCTTCAAATCGCTCAAATTGCATGCCGCCAAGAAATTCCAGAGCGATATCTTGAACAAATGATGACCAGTTTGCGCAAAGGAGGTTTTTTACGCAGCATCCGCGGGCCCCGCGGTGGGTATCAACTCACTCGTTCACCTGTTCAAATTACTATTGCAGAGGTGATAGATTGTTTGGAAGGAGAAGAGGTATCTCATAATATTGTTAAAGGCCTCAGCCCAGAATTCCTTGCCTTAAATGCCCTTGCTACACGTGTGAAACTAAAATTAGCTGAGCATTTAGAAGCGATTAGTTTGCAGGATTTACTAGAAGAATGTGACCATTATGTAAAGGATCAAACAATGTATTTTATCTGAAATTTTATGACCATAAGCTAAAATATATACAAATTAGAAATGGCACCAGTATTGTCATTGCACATGTTAGAGGCAGGCCATAACGGGCAATATCAAGAAATCGATAACGACCCGGCCCAAATACCATTAAATTTGTTTGATATCCAACCGGGCTTAAAAAACTCTGACTTGCGCCAAATAAGACTGTAAATATAAATGCCATTGGTGGGTGTTGCAATCCAATCGCCACCTGCCCGGCGATTGGAATGAGTAATGCCACAGTGGCTGCATTACTCATCACCTCTGTTAGAAGTGTTGTAAATAAAAATATTATTAATAATGCCCAGTACACAGGCCAGTTTTGCAAATTTATTAATAATGCTTTGGCCATGGCGGCAGCGAGGCCGGTTTTTTCAAGGGCAACACTAAAACTTGCTAATGAGCCGAGCAAAAGGATTACATCAAGCCGTATGGCACTCTGTAATTCGCCAGTGCGTAAACATCCGGTGGCAACCATCGCCACCGTACCCAACAATACAGAAGCCACCAGCGGAATTAAATTAAATGCTGGCAATATAATTACCAAAACTGAGATTCCAATTGCTATTAATTTGCGGCTAACGGTTGGCAGATCTTTTTCAAGCTGTTCTAAAACCACAAGGTCATTATTAGCTTGCAAGCCTCTAATTGCATCTTTAGGCCCTTGCAATAATAATACATCGCCATCTTTTAGCGTCGCTCTACCCAATCTTTCTTTTAGCACTGCATTGCCTCTACGCAGCGCTAACACAGTTACGTTGTAGCGCTGCCTGAAGCGTAGATCACGCAAGCAATCTCCGGCCAAGGTGGAACCTGATGGCAGCAACACTTCAACTACTCTTTGGTTGTTTTCTTGATCGATACTATTTTCTGATCTTGCTGAGATCGGAGCTAAAATAACGGTGTGATCTTGTTGCAACCTCAGAAGATCGGCGCGAGTGCAACGTATTAACAATCGATCTGCCACCATCAAGGTGCGATCGGCAAGGGGAGGTAGAAATCGTTCATTACCTCGATGAAGTTCTAAAACATCCGCATCAAATCGACGCTGTAGGCGACTGCCGTGCAGTGATTGATTTATCAACTCAGATCCAGCAGGGATTTCAACCTCTGTGAGGTAACCGCTAGTTGATAAATGTGAGGTTAGATCGTCGTTATTGTTGCCACGATCAGGCAGGCGATCAGCAAGAAGCACCATCACTAGGCCCCCCACTATCCACACGCAAATACCAATCGCAGTGAAGCTAAAAAGCCCAAATGCGCCATAGCCAAGTTGAGCGCTTACTTCGCTTGCTAGCAGGTTTACTGAACTTCCCATCAACGTAATGGTGCCCCCCAAAATCGTTGCAAATGAGAGGGGTAAGAGAACCTTGGAGGGAGAGATGCCGCGTCGCTGACACCAACTCTCAATGACCGGCAAAAGTGCGGCCACGATCGGTGTATTTGGAACAAAGGCTGAAACTGGCGAC
Organism: Synechococcaceae bacterium Bin_79_3; assembly: GCA_009914645.1. Classification (GTDB taxonomy): domain Bacteria; phylum Cyanobacteriota; class Cyanobacteriia; order PCC-6307; family Cyanobiaceae; genus Synechococcus_D. The sequence continues at coordinate 1,311 of VFLB01000244.1, read as the reverse complement.
ACTGCCCCCACCATTAAGGCGATCATTCGCTTGGGGCTACGTACAGCATCGGAGCCGATCAGCCCCCGTAAGCGATCTAATCCACCAGAGCGAAATAGTCCGGCAGAAATAGCAAATAAGCCCATCAACGTGATCAGGGCAGGGCTGCCAAAACCCTGCATCGCTTCGCCGGGATTAAGTACGCCGCTTGCCACAAGCAGGGCAACTGCCAGCAAGCCCGTTATTTCAGGGGCTAGCCAGCCAGTTACAAACAAGAAAATCGAGCCAAGCAGGATCGACAGGGTTATTAGGCTTGCAGAATTGCTGATCGCTGTAAGCAGCGCAGACATTCGGGAGATTCAATTGAAGCTAAATATACAACGCCGAATTGGTGGGGTAAAAGCAACCGCAAATCCCCGAGGATACTGGGAGCAAGCCGCTAGAAGGGTAAATCCCCACCTTTTTACCGTGGTATATCGGCGCTAGCTCCTGATATGCCTGGTCCAGGTGGCTTCCGAGAAGTTGTGGCCTGTTTCCAGGGCAAGAGCTACCACCGCCTGGGCGTTGCTGCTGCCATCTAGGCGTATTTTTAAAGCTGGATCGGCGTTTACTTTGCAAATAAAAGCTTGCAACTGTGCTTTAGACATTGCCTTAACCTAGATAACCTCACACTCCTAACCCCTTTCGCTGCTTAAGAACTGCTTAATTCAGGAAACTATCTGCTGTTTAGCCCAAATCTGCTTGGCGGTGCGCATATTGAAGGAATGCAAACAAGCCAACGCAAAATTTCTTATCGGGTACGGCCAATGCTGGCAATTGAGGAAACAGTTCCAAATGAAATTAAGGGAGCTTGTTTTGAATCACGCGAAGATGCTGAAACATTTGCGTTAGATATGGTTAAAGGCCAAAGTACACCTATGATAGTTGAAAAATTGGCCCCTGCTGGTTGTTGGTTACAGGTTTTGGCTGTGGGTTGCTAGGGAATAGCTACCAATTCCTTTAAATCCCGATTCCATAAAATTAGTTTAAAACATTCTGGAATATTGGATAGCCTTAATACCTTCACATCCTTGAGTAATTCAGCATTAGCTTCATGGCATGCGCGGAGGTTGTAATTGGGAATCCCTTCGCAAAGATGATGAACGTTGTGATATCCGATATCTGCAGAAAACCAATTGAAGATAGGATTCAGTTTTAAAAAGCTACTGCCATTTATATCCCCTTCGAAAGAATCCCAGCCTTCAGTAGTGTGAGCATAAGAACCTTCGAAATTGTGTTGAACAAAAAAGAAAGTTATCATTATCGCCGCAGATAGCGTCATAACAATGCTGT
>VFLB01000153.1 GCA_009914645.1 Synechococcaceae bacterium Bin_79_3 | reverse complement strand
AGTTTATTGGATTATGGAAGAAAAGATCTAATCAGCTGTCGGTTGCAGAGCTCACGGTATCGCCCCCCTGCCTGCATTAATTGATCATGGCTCCCTTGTTCAACGATCCGCCCATTTTCCAGAAAAAGGATCCGATCAGCCTCCTGCACAGTTGATAAACGGTGGGCGATCACTAACACGGTGCGGCCAGCCATGGCTTGGGCTAGCCCCTGTTGCACAGCTTCTTCCGCCTCCGCATCAAGGGCGCTGGTGGCCTCATCTAGCAGTAACACCGCTGGATTACCAAGCACCGCTCGAGCAATTGCAATTCGTTGCTTTTGGCCGCCAGAGAAGTTTGTGCCCCGCTCCTCAACCCGAGCTTGGTATCCCCCCGGCAAAGCCTCAATAAAGTGAGATGCGTTGGCTAGCTGCGCTGCCCGACGCAGTTCTAGGTCGGTGGCCTGCCGACCAAAACGAATCGCTTCAGCAACGGTGCCTGAAAATAAGGTGGTGTTTTGAGGAACTAATGCCACCCCTCGGCGCAATTCCGCCGCTCTCAATTGGCGCAAATCAATGCCATCAAGCAGCACTTTCCCCTGTTGAGCAACATTGAAACGCAGTAGCAGGGAGAAAAGAGTGGTTTTACCTGCTCCGGAGGGTCCCACTAAAGCCACCACCTGGCCCGGTTCAATGCTGAGGTTGAGGTTGTGCAACACCTGCACTTCAGAGTTGTAGCCAAAACTCACTTGATCCAATACCAAGCGACCCTGCAGCTCCGGGAGCGCTATTGCCCCTGGCACGTCGGGGGGTTCAACCGGCTCTTCTTCAATGGCCCGCAACCTGCGCAAGGACGCCTTGCCTTGTTGAAGTTCGTTGAAATTAGTTGTGAGATGCGAAATCGGATCGATCAACATCAACAAAGCGGCCACATAGCTGCTGAAACCCGCTCCACTCAAACCGCCAGCACTGATACGGGCAGCACCGATCAAAAGCACCGTGAGGATTCCTGCCGCTTCGATAAAGCCCACAACTGGGTGCTGTAAAGCCAGCAGGCGCATGGTGCGATATCTGGCTTGGCGATGTAGATCAATTTCCGTTTCAAATCGCTGCTGCAACCAAGCTTCTGCCGCAAATGCCCTCACCAGCGGCAAGCCATTAATTGCCTCCCCCAGCAAGCCGGCTAATTCACTTACCTGCTGCTGACTGCGTTCAGCTGCCCCCATCACGCGAGCGCCAAAAACACTCACCAAAAGGGCCACCAAAGGGGCCAACAACAGGGTGGCTAAAGACAGCTTCCAATCCAGGAAAACCATGTAGCCAAATACTGCAACCAGCTGCAGCGCACTTGGTGTGGTGTCTTGGATCGTTTTATAGATAACCTCACCAACACGATCAGCATCCTCGGTGAGGCGATAGGTGAGATCGCCAGAGGAAAGCTTTTCTAAAACACCAAATTCCAATCTCTGCAGGCGGGCAAACAATTGACTCCGCAAGGCTTGGCTTACCTGTAGGGCAGGCGCTGCCAGCAGTGTGTCTTGGCCGAATTGGGCCAATTTCTGCACAAGAAATAAAGCCAAGGCAACACTAATAACCCGCAAAACACGGCCGAAATCGCCGCTGCCGATTGCCGGGATCAATTGACCTGCCTGAGATGCCAGCAAGGGCCAACAGGCCACAAATACCAGCATGCAAAGGCCGCCGGCCGCAAGGCGCCCCCTGTGGGGCTCTAGCAAAGGCAGCAACCTGCGGAAGCCTGCCGAAGGGGATGCAACCATTGCGGCAGATTACCCCTCTGGTTTGATGCAATTGGATCAATTCCTGAAATTTCAAGGCCTTGTGGGCACTGGTGGCGAGGCAAAACTGCTAATCCAGCAGGGCTTGGTTCAGGTGAATGATGAAATTGAAAAGCGTCGTTCCCGCCAATTACAGAAAGGCGACAAGATAAATCTCGCCTCAGAGCAATTTATTTATTCAGGTGAGTCCACCAACTAAGTTGAGCTGCTTGAAGGAGGGATCGCTTGAGTAAGGGATCGCGTCCGGTTGTGATTGCCGGCAACTGGAAAATGCACATGAGTTGCAGTGAGGCACGAGCCTTTGCAGCGCAGTTTTTACCCCTGGTGGCCGATACCCCCAGAGATCGCAGCATCGTGCTGGCACCGCCTTTTACAGCCCTAGAAACAATGCATCAGGCCCTTGCTGGCAGTGCAGTGCAATTGGCGAGTCAGAACGTTCACTGGGAGGGCAGTGGTGCCTTCACCGGCGAAATTTCAGCGGCGATGCTGTTGGAACACGGAGTTGGTTACACAATTGTTGGCCACAGTGAACCGCGCAAATATTTCAGCGAAAGCGACGAACAAATCAACCACCGGGCCCGCACGGCCCAAGCCGCCGGCTTGATACCAATCCTTTGCGTTGGTGAAAGCGATGAACAACGCAGTAGTGGCGACACCGAAAGGGTGATTCGCCGCCAAGTTGAACAAGGCCTCGATGGCATCAACCCAAATCAACTTGTGGTGGCCTACGAGCCAATCTGGGCTATCGGCACCGGTAAAACCTGTGCCTCTGAGGAGGCAAACCGAGTTTGCGGTTTAATTCGCACCTGGGTGGGCCAGCCAAACCTCACGGTGCAATACGGAGGATCAGTTAAAGCCGGCAACATCGATGAATTAATGGCGATGTCTGATATCGACGGGGTGTTAGTGGGGGGTGCCTCACTTGAAGCTGAAGGATTCGCCCGAATTGCCAACTTCCTACTGAAATAAAAGATTTGACCCGTGCAACCAGGGTGATGGGGGTTTTAAATATCACCCCTGATTCCTTTAGCGATGGGGGGCTCTTTTACGACCCCAGCCGTGCTTTTAAAGCCTTGGTTCGCATGGCAAAACAGGGTGCAGCAATAATTGATATCGGCGCCCAAAGCACCCGCCCGGGGGCCATCGAATTAAGCCCTGAACAGGAATTAGAACGGCTTCTGCCCCTTTTTAGCCTGATCTCCCAAGCCAGACGAGCAAGCGATCTACCCACTGATTTATTGCTTTCGATAGATACATTTCATGCACCCGTAGCAGCAGTGGCACTGGCCAATGGGGTGAATTGGGTAAATGATGTGTCTGCAGGCACAGCTGATTCAGCAATGTTGCCCTTAGTAGCAAAAGCAGCTTGCCCCTATGTATTGATGCATCGGCGCGGTAATAGCCAATCAATGGGAGATCTAAATAACTACAACAATGTGGTGCTGGAAGTGGAAGATGAGCTGTTGCAACGCAGCGCTGCTGCCATAGCAGCTGGGATCAAGCCAAGCCAGCTGTGGTGGGATCCAGGCTTGGGCTTCGCCAAAAACAAAGACCAAAATCTCGAATTACTTGAGGGCTTACAGCTCTTAGCTGCCCACGGTTATCCGCTACTGGT
>VFLB01000081.1 GCA_009914645.1 Synechococcaceae bacterium Bin_79_3 | reverse complement strand
GCAGTAGATACTTCACCATTACCACGCCAGGCGTGAACAGTATCTCCAATTTTATTGATATCTTCATCGGTTAATACTCTCTCAACCCTGGTCTTCATTGTGCCCATCTGGCGGGCATCAATGAACAGAGTTTCTCCACGACGATCACGACCACGCTGGGTCTTGTCATTGGTCAAAAACCACAAGCAAACGGGAATCTGAGTGTTGAGGAACAACTGCCCTGGCAGTGCCACCATCACCTCAACAACATCACCCCGAACCATCGCTTCTCGGATCTGCCCTTCACCGCTTTGGTTGGAACTCATTGATCCATTGGCGAGCACTACACCTGCTTCCCCGCCAGGGCGTAGTTTCCAGAGCATATGTTGTAACCACGCATAGTTCGCATTACCTACTGGTGGTCTGCCGTATAACCAGCGTGGATCACTTTCATACTTTTCACCACCCCAATCTGAAATGTTAAATGGTGGATTAGCAAGGATATAGTCAAACTTTTGATCAGGAAATTGATCACGAGCGAAAGTGTCAGCAGGTTCTTGACCCAGATTTACATTGAATCCACGAATTGCCAGGTTCATTACTGCCAACCGCCAGGTGGTGGGGTTGCTTTCCTGACCAAAGATCGAAGCATCATCACGCTTGCCACCGTGCGCCTGGATGAACTTCTCGCTCTGAACGAACATTCCCCCTGACCCGCAGCAGGGGTCATAGATCCGACCCTTATGAGGTGCCAAAACAGCAACCAAGGTTTTGACAACGTGAGCAGGCGTATAGAACTGCCCACCCTTCTTGCCTTCTGCGCTGGCGAACTGACCGAGAAAGTATTCGTAGACCTCACCTAGAACATCACCTGCTCTTTGATCGTCGGCAAATCCAATAGTGGAGATCAGATCCACCAGTTCACCCATTCTCCCTGGTTCCAGTTGGGCAGCGCCAAACCGCTTATCTAACTTGCCCCTAAGTGTTTGGTTCTCGTTCTCGATAGCAACCAGTGCCTTATCAATTAGTTGCCCAATATCAGGTTGCTTTGCCCGTGCCCTTAGCGATTCCCAGCGAGCATCAGCAGGCACCCAGAACACATTTTCTTGGGTGAAATAATCACGATCTTCCAGTGCTGCTTGGTGATCGGCAGGGTCATCACCCACAAAATTGTCAGAGTCAGGGTTGCTGACCATCAACAGCACCTTGCCTTGCTGGGCGGCAAAGGTGTCTGAGATGTATTTGAGGAAGATCAGACCCAAAACCAGATGCTTGTATTCCGCCGCATCCATCTGGGCACGAAGTTTGTCGGCAGTTGCCCAGAGCACTG
>VFLB01000194.1 GCA_009914645.1 Synechococcaceae bacterium Bin_79_3 | reverse complement strand
TTTAGCCGCATAGAAGAAAAGCTTAAATCTAAAGCTAAGCAATATTATTTTTCAAAGCAGCAGCAAGATTCTCTTTAGCTATTGCCAATGCTTCTAAACAAGTATCTCTATCATCTTTATCAATCTCACCTTGATCACCACGTAAACGCTGTTCAAGGAAATCAATTTCTTCTTGCCAGTGCTCAGCACCCAAATCAGCAATAGACGTTGCTGATTTATCGTCGTTATCACCATCTAAATAAAAGTCGTCGTCTTTCATTTGAATTTGGGGTAGTGAAACTCAATAGAATTATGCCGCACAATTGGTAATTTTGTCATTATTTCAAATGCTAAGCACCTTGATCTGTGCAGCAGCATTGTCTGCCTTACGCCTGGCATCAGCCTCGTTAGCACCTCGTGCGAGAGCCACACCCATGCGGCGATGGGGTCTTGCTTCAGATTTTCCAAATAGCAACACTTGCGTATCGATCTCAGCAAGTGCAGCTGCCACACCTTCATAGCTAACCGATTCAGCATTCTCAAGGGCCAAAATAACTCTGCTAGCAGAAGAACCAAGGCTATAAATTGCAGGAATTGGTAAACCCAATATTGCCCTTAGATGAAGTTCAAATTGACTTAGATTCTGACCAATCAAAGTAACTAAGCCTGTATCGTGTGGCCTTGGTGAAAGTTCTGAAAAAATCAGCTCATACTGCGAATCAGTAGCTGTACTAGTAACTGATCTACACAAAAAGAATTCAACACCAAACAAGCCTGCTCCACCTAAGTTATCAGTAATGGCTATCGCCATTGCCTGCGCTTTCTTCAAACAAGCCTCTGGAATCTGAGCGGGCTGCCAACTGCATTGGTAATCACCCCGCTCTTGAATATGTGCAATCGGCGGGCAAAATAATGTTGGCCCGTTCCATTGTTTCACCGTTAATAGGGTAATTTCAAGTTCAAAGTGAATAAATTCCTCAACTATTACAAGTTCTCCTTCGCCGCGAGCACCTGCCATAGCGAAGTCCCAGGAAGCCGATATCGCCTCAGGTGTTTCTACCACGCTCTGCCCTTTACCTGATGAACTCATTACAGGCTTCACCACCACAGGAAAGCCAAGCTTTTCAGCAGCTGCAGCAAGCTCTGCGCTGTTTTTGGCAT
>VFLB01000097.1 GCA_009914645.1 Synechococcaceae bacterium Bin_79_3 | reverse complement strand
GGCGGCAGGCGCCAACGCCAACAGCAACTTGTGCTGCCACTGGCAGAACGCCTGGCTGATCCCAATGTTGTGCCAAAACTTCCCGCTTTGTTACTGGGGCTTCGCTCAAGGTTTGATACGAATCTGGCCCATGGGGAAGTGCTCAGCCTGCTGGCCGCAGGCCTAAAAAATCCAGATTTAATCAGCATCAGCCGGCTACCGCTTAGCAGCACATCTGGGCCGCGCCGCCTTGATCAACAACGGGCGACTCCCATACTGGAGCTTTGGCATCAAGGCCAAAGCCCAACGGCAGAAAATTCTTTAATAAACCTTGAAGGCGCAGAAGGAGAAAGCACCACAAGGGCCCTCGAACTGCTTCAAGGGGCAGGCTTAATCGCGCAGCTGAGTAGCAACAGCGCAGAACAGCAACGGCAACGCACTTTGATCCTGCACGGCCGCAATTCAAAGCAGGCCCTGGCAGTGCGAAAAGTGCTCGGGGTTGGGGAACTGCAACGGGGGCCATTAAGCCCTGGGGCGGAGGTTGAAGTGTTGCTTGGAAAAGATTGGTTGGTTAAAAAGCCCTAGGCCAAATCAAGCTGCCGCAGTCTTTGCTTCATCAGAATTGCCAATGGGGCTGTGAGGGCAAGCGCCTGGCGATCCCCTGGCTGCCAATTACCTAACCAAGCCAAATTCTCTTGGCGCCGCTGTTGGGGCTCCCAATCCCCCCCCACCTGCAATAAGCCCACAAGAGGTACTCCCGCCTGTATCAGCAATGCCTGATGCAGTGCCGCCTCGCCATGCAACCGCGGCCCGCCAGGTAAAACCAAAAGTGTTGGCAGCCGATGGGCGGCAAGAGGTTCAACCCAATCCACCAATTCCTGATCATCTGGCAGCACCCAAAGGCGCTCTTCTCCAAACTGCAATTGAGGGTTTGCAGCGGCATTCTCCAACCAGCGCAGAGGGCCCCAACCCATGGAGCCACAGGCCCACGCGAAGGGGGCAACCACGGCACTGGCGTGGGGAGCGCAAATTAACAAAACATCCATTTGAGGCGGGATAGGGGGCTCGCTTCTACGATCGGGGCTAATCATCACAATCACAGCCCAAGCGCCGTGACGAGATTTTTGGCCACCGAACGCAGTATTACCAGCCTCCATCCTGGCGACGGCAATCGTTTGCGGTTGTTTAGCGGCAGCGCAAACCCAGCTCTTGCCAATGAAATTGCTGCTTATCTAGGTATCCCAGACGGACCACGGGTAAGCAAAAGCTTTGCTGATGGTGAGATTTACATCCAAATCCAGGAATCGATCCGCGGCTGCGATGTGTTCCTGGTGCAGCCCACCTGTGC
>VFLB01000079.1 GCA_009914645.1 Synechococcaceae bacterium Bin_79_3 | reverse complement strand
CATTTGGGCGGGCTGGCATCTGGCATCCCTTGCAATAAGAGATCTTCTGGTTCAAGGGGCGCGATTAAAGCTTCGCTTTTAGCTCGCACAAGGCAATACAGATCACCTAACAACGGGTGAACCGCAGAGGGTGAGCAGCTGGTCATCCCTCGACGTAGCAGTGGCGGGACCCTAGCCTGCGGCGAAGAAATCGGCATTGTTTATGGGTATCGCCCGGGGTTTTGTGGGGGCGGTGGGCAATACCCCCCTGATTCGTTTGGAGCATTTCAGCGCCGTGAGCGGTTGCGAAATCCTTGGCAAGGCGGAATTCATGAACCCCGGTGGTTCAGTAAAAGACAGGGCTGCTCTTGGCATCCTTCAAGCGGCAGAAGCAACGGGGGAACTGAAAAAAGGTGGCACCGTAGTTGAAGGCACCGCGGGTAATACGGGCATTGGCCTTGCCCATTTATGTAATGCACGCGGTTATCGCTGCGTAATTGTTATTCCTAATACTCAATCAGCTGAAAAGATAGGTTTACTGCGCAGCCTTGGCGCTGAAGTGCGCACGGTGCCGGCGGTGCCCTATCGCGATCCGGAAAACTATGTGAGGCTTTCGGGGCGGATCGCAGCAGAAATTCCAGGGGCAATCTGGGCAAATCAATTTGATAATCAGGCCAATCGCCAAGCCCACTACAACGGTACTGGGCCTGAAATCTGGGAACAATGCGCCGGTAAATTAGATGCCTGGGTGGCCGCCACCGGCACCGGCGGCACCTATGCCGGTGTGGCGCTTTACCTAAAAGAATGCGATCGCAATTTGCATTGCGTGCTGGCTGATCCCCATGGCAGTGCGCTGCATAGCTGGTTCACAAGCGGCAACCTCAGCATGGAAGGCAGCTCGATTACCGAAGGGATCGGCAACAGCCGGCTTACAGCAAATATGGAAAATGTACCTGTTGATGATGCAGTGCGAATAAGCGATCAAACTGCCCTGCAGGTGCTCTATGAGCTGCTCTGGTTTGAAGGCTTATTTATGGGTGGTTCTGTTGGCATCAATGTGGCTGCAGCTTTAGAAACCGCTCGCCGCCTAGGGCCAGGGCACCGGATCGTAACGGTGTTGTGCGATGGAGGTGATCGCTACCGCTCAAGGATCTGGGAGCGGGAATGGTTAGAAAGCCGTGGCTTGCAGCAGCCGGAACGGCCAAGCGTGCCTAATCTCCCTTGATTCCCATGCAATTTGGTGCTGGCTGTGGCATTTCACGCTGAAGCCGCTGTCGGAAATTTATTGGCGGGCCGTTATCGCCTCGAGCAGTTGCTCAGTGAAACCCCTGGTGTTCAGTTATGGCGCGGTAGCGACAGCCTTGCAGGAGGCCTAGCCGTAGCAATTCGTGGCTGGGCCCACTTATCAGCACCAAAGTTGTTGTTGTTGCGGCAACGCTTAGAGCGGCTGCAAGGGGTACTACATCCCCAGGTGCCGCGTTTAGGAGCCTTAATCCCAGAAGAAGCTGGCCTATGGCAGGTGCGGGAATGGATTGCTGGCCGCACCTACCGCGATTTGTTGTTTAGCCGCCAAGAGCGGCAGTTGGTATTTGGCGCAGGGGAGGTGCTGTTGCTATTGCGGCAGTTATTACCGGCTTTAGCGGCACTGCATGGCCAAGATTTAATCCATGGTGATCTCACGCCAGCCAATTTGCTGCGCCGTGACAACGACGGCCTTCCGGTATTGATTGATTTCGGTTTGCAGGGGGCACCCGGTGAGGAACCTTTGCTTGCCGCTACCTCTGGTTACGCGCCGGTGGCACAAGGCAAGGAATCACCAGCCCCTTGGATGGATTTCCATAGCCTTGCGGTTACCGCAATGGTGTTGCTGAGCGGTGAGGAAGCAGCTGGCTTGCTGGAT
>VFLB01000191.1 GCA_009914645.1 Synechococcaceae bacterium Bin_79_3 | reverse complement strand
CCAACACCTGTGCCCAAGGTGAGCAAAACAAGGTCTTCAAGACCTTCACCTGCACCCTTCCAATGCTCACCATAAACAGCGCAATTTCCGTCATTACCAAGCACCACTGGTCTTTGTAATTTTTGCTCGAGCCAATCTGCTAAAGGAACATTTTTCCATCCAGGCAAATTGATACATAGCCGCGCTATACGGCCAGAGCTATCAATAGGTCCAGGGATACCCACCCCCACAGCACTCGCTTTGTTTTCAGGATCTATCCGCTCAACTATTTTAATCAAACTTTCACATACGCTTTCAGGAGAAGCAGGTGTTGGGGTTGGTAGATTTAGTTCAGCTAATAGTTCGCCCGCATAGTTAAACCTCCCTGCTTTCAAACCGGTTCCCCCCACATCGATGCCGATTAGCTCACCAGGTTGATCCAAAATCCGCAAAACGAGTCGTTTATGCAACATATAGCTTGATTCAAATCCTAAAACCGGAAAAATAATTGAATCTGGCTTTGCCAACGGCCCTGCTGATCGAATGAACCCTGTAGGCCCAAGTTGTCTGTAGCTTGGAATCGCAAGGTGGCTTCTGGGGGAATATCACTGCGATTAGGGGCTGCAAGTATTGAAAGACTTAGCTTTTCGGTGATATCAAGCCCCACCTCAGATCCCAATACAAGCTTGGAAGGTACACGCCGATTACTGCTGCTGGAAGTACTGGAATTTGTTACGTAAGGGTCTAAGTAAGCGGGATATAGGGCCACATTTAGCCTTTGGCCAAGCAATTCAGAAAATCCACCAACCACTGGAGTTAGCAGGGTTTGCCCCAGCACCGTAACCAGAGCAGTGCCAGCATCGCCTCCGGATAATCCGGCTAGGGAGTTACCTCCAAGTAGGGCAATCAAGCGCTCCCGCGGCAGGGGTGGAACACTTCGCAATTCGAGGTTATCTCCAATGCGATCGGCAGGCCCTGAAACTCGCACAACTACTTTCACTAGATTCAAGCGATCGAGATTGGAAAAGTTGCCTTGCAATTGATCACCACTTTGCAGCCCAGCTTTTTCGCCGCTGCGTACTTGATCAGACACCCGGGATGTAAGGGCTAAATCCAAGTACGGAATCAAGCCAAGCGATGGGGTAAAAACAGCTACGTTTGGGCTGTTGTTATCAAGCCGCAAGCTGCTGGTAAATACATTCACTCTCCCCTGCAGCAATCGCACCACACCGGAAAGTTGAATATCAGGCCCCAAAGATCCATTTAGAGTAAGTAATCCAGCCAGGCTAAAATCAGCTACTGGCTGGGCTGTGATACGTAAATCAGGCCCTAGATTAAGGCGCAAATCCTTGAGCCTCACAATTCCAATTGCGGGGATTGCCTGTCGAAGAGCTAGGCCAGAGCTGGATTCCACCGTGGGGCCCAACAGCACAAGAGGCTGCTGGAATTGCCAGTTGGTTTCTGGTAACCGCAACTCAAGTGGGATTTTATTTGTTCCTGTTTGCCTTAATTGAGTGGCCCCCAATTGCAATCTTCCATTGCTAATACTGATTTCACCACCCACTAAAGGCTTCAGCAAGCTGCCGCTTAGTAGAAGCTCACCGTCGCTGCGAAGCCGCAGGTTTGCTTGTTGGACGGGCACATTATTTAGCTTAAATCTCACCTCTTGATTATTATTAGGATCGAGTTGAGAAACAAAAGGCAAGCTACCCTTTGCCTCGATGCTGCCGTTACCAATTGAGGCGCTGAATTCCTCAAAAACCAAGCGTTTAAAATCAAAGAATAAGGATGCCTGTAAATTACTTAGGGTTTGACCTGCAACACGAATCTCCGCTTCCCGCAGACGCACAAAGCCGTTAGCAATCGGTTTTTCGCGGCTACCTCGAACCAACAATTGAAGATCTGCCGATCCTTGGCGCCATTCCACACTGCTCCGCACTAGCGCCGCAAGAAAAATCAAGCCGTCGTTGCGGCTGGATAAACGCAATTCCATGCCTTCTTTTGCTTTATCTAGGGGCAGGCGCCCGCTCAGATCAATGCTGCTGCTAGCCGCACCGCCTCTGAGGGCAATATCCAAATCGAGCGCATCTTTATTTAGTTGCATCGCCCCACGCTCCAGCTTTAGAGGTTGATCTCGTATAAATCCCTCCTCTAAAGCAATCTCAACTTGAATCTGGGGATCCTTTTTCCCCGAGCGCCATTTCCCAGTGCCACCCAGTGCCCCCCGCAAACCTGGGGGCACTGGAGTAAAAAGCGCAAGCAAGCCAAGTGGTAGACCGCTGAAGCTAAATTTTCCGCTACCTTCAACATCTGAGATTTGCTTGAGGGGACCTTGCAGAGTGGCCAGGAAGGGCCTCAGATTCAGCGCTTTATCTGAAAATTGGCCTTCCAGCCAAATCTGCCCCCGGGCAGACGCCGCAATTGTTAGTTGATCGAGCCTTGGCCCGCGCAAATTGAGCTCAGCATCAAAAAGACCTCGAAGATTTTCTGGGCTACTTCTGTTCTTTTTTAATGAACTTAGCCGCGTTTCCTCAAGTTCAATTTCAGCTGTT
>VFLB01000211.1 GCA_009914645.1 Synechococcaceae bacterium Bin_79_3 | reverse complement strand
GCTGAACTTGCTGCCGCAGAAGCCGCCAAAGCAGAAGCTGCCGCTGCCGCTGCCGCAGCAGCAGAATCACCAGTAGAAGCGGCTCCAGAAGAAGCCTGACCCCTCCTCCCATGGAAGGGCAGGAGCGCAAACGCTTCGCGATTGATCTACCAAATCAAGCAGCTGCTTTATCCCTTGCCGGAGAAGCAGAAGCAAATCTGCGTCGCATCAGCGAATTAACCGGTGCCCAATTGGTACTACGGGGTTTGCAGCTCCACATAGATGGCAGGGCCCAACAACTTGAGCAGGCAGCTGCAGTAGTTGAATTACTTAGGCCCCAATGGATTGAAGGTGAATTCATTAGCGCCGCTGATTTAAATACCAATCTTCAGGCTTTAGCAAGCGGTAGAGGAGCTGAACAACGCCAATTAAGCCAGCAGGTATTAGCCCGCAGCCAAAGTGGCAAATTACTTAGACCGCGCACTTTGCAGCAACGCAATTATGTGGAGGCGATGCAAAACCATGAACTCACCTTGGCGCTTGGCCCTGCAGGCACTGGTAAAACTTTTTTAGCGGTAGTGCAGGCGGTGCGTTGCCTGCAGGAAAGAAGAGTGGAACGCATAGTGCTTACTAGGCCTGCTGTAGAAGCAGAAATAGATCCTCGCCTGCGACCTCTCTACGACGCATTTCATAGTTTGCTCAGCCCAGAACGCACCTCAGCATTAATAGATAAAGGAGTTATTGAGGTGGCGCCCTTGGCTTACATGCAAGGGCGCACCTTGGCTGATGCATTCATCATCCTTGATGAAGCGCAAAACACCACCTGCGCCCAGATGCAAATGCTGCTCACCCGCCTTGGTGAAAATTCACGCATGGTGGTGGCTGGTGATCCAAGCCAAGTAGATCTGCCCCATGGCCAAGCTAGTGGCCTTGTGGAAGCGGCAAAACTACTGGAAAACCAAGAAGGAATTGCAATTTGCACCCTTACTGCAGCAGATGTGGTGCGCCACCCTTTGGTGTTGGAAATAGTGGAGGCATACGCCAATAAGCGGCGGTGATCCGCACACCAATAGGTGTCAAAAGCCCTTTAAGGCTGGCAGCATAGGTAAGTAATTAATCAGGAAGTGCTATGCCGGCCAGCAGTAATTTCAGAGAAGCGATCCGGGATGCTCAAAGCAGCGCCCTTGTGGGTCCCAATGTTGTAAATCGCGCCTTGCCCTACGTGGGCGGCGGCATGGTGCTCACCTCCGTTGGAGTGCTTGGCGGTTTAACAATGATTGCAACACCAATATTTATGCCCCTGTT
>VFLB01000094.1 GCA_009914645.1 Synechococcaceae bacterium Bin_79_3 | reverse complement strand
GCCCCAGCTGTGATCAATTCAGGCTTTGCTACTGCCGCAGAATTCAAGCTCACTTTGTCTGCTCCGGCCCGCAGCAGTTCTGTGATTCCATCCACAGAATTAATGCCACCTCCAACAGTGAAAGGAATAAACAATTGTTCTGCTGTGCGTTTCACCAGCTCAATAAGAGTGTCGCGACCTTGATATGTGGCAGCAATATCAAGAAAAACCAGCTCATCGGCACCAGCCGCGTCGTAGCGACAGGCCAGTTCCACCGGATCGCCAGCATCCCTTAAACCAACAAAATTAACCCCCTTCACCACACGGCCGGAGGCTATGTCTAGGCAGGGAATGATCCGTTTAGCAACCACGGGTTTGCGCTTTGAAAGAGGTAAACGGAGATTGCACTGGTAAGGTCTAAGGGAAATTCAGTAAACATAAATAGTGTCTCAGGCCGCCACTTCAGTTGCCATCACCCTTGGCACTCGGGTAACCATCACTCGTGTGCGAGATCGCATCTCTGCTGATCTGGTGAAGTTGCTGCTCACAGATCCAACAGGTTCTGTAACCGGTTTCAAAATGACTGATGGCAGTGGTGTAGGCGTTCAAGTGAAGCTTGATGCGGGAGCACAGAGCTGGTTTTTTGAAGATGAAATCGCTGCTCTTTAAGCCTTAATTTCTCTAAGACCCAACCCTTTTTCGAGCCCGCTGCTGTGAGCAACAGCCCTAATTCAGAAGCCCCCAGTGGTGGCGGCGCCAGGCAATTACTTGGCATGAAGGGTGCCAGCGGCAGCCAAAACATCTGGAAGTTGCGCCTGCAACTGATGAAACCTGTTACCTGGATACCACTTATCTGGGGTGTGATCTGCGGTGCTGCTGCAAGTGGCCGCTTCCAATGGACCTTTCAAGACAACCTCGCATCACTTGCCTGCATGGTGATGAGTGGCCCCCTTTTGGCTGGCTTTACTCAAACTATTAACGATTACTACGACCGCGATATTGACGCAATTAATGAGCCCTATCGACCTATTCCATCCGGAGCAATTGCCCTATGGCAGGTGAAAGTGCAGATATGGCTGTTGCTCCTGGCTGGGTTAGCTGCAGCCTGGGGCCTTGATCGTTGGGCGCAACATGATCGCCCCATCTTGCTTTTACTAGCCCTGGGGGGATCCTTTATCAGTTTTATTTATTCAGCTCCTCCTTTAAAGCTGAAACAGAACGGCTGGCTTGGTAATTACGCCCTTGGAGCCAGCTATATCGCTTTACCTTGGTGGGCGGGGCAGGCCCTGTTTGGCGAGCTCAGTTGGGCAACCGCGGCCCTTACCCT
>VFLB01000003.1 GCA_009914645.1 Synechococcaceae bacterium Bin_79_3 | reverse complement strand
GGCTCAATGTGGAACTTCTCGAAGAGTCTCCACCCCATCGGCTATGGCGTGATTTGAGGCCCCAGCTGGAGGCGGCCCCCTGGCCAGATCAGTTGCGCATCAAGGTGTTAGCCGTTTTTGGCCTGCTAGCCCAAGCTGAGGGTTGGGTGCACGGCCGCCCCCCGGAACAGGTGCACTTTCATGAAGTTGGTGCGATAGACGCCCTAGTTGATGTGGTGGGTGTATGTGCTGGGTTATTGCATTTCAAGGTGGATCATCTTTTTGCCAGCGCCCCTCCCGCTGGCCATGGTGAGGTAATCAGCGCCCATGGCCCCTTGCCAGTGCCGGTGCCAGCGGTTCTTGAGATCGCAAGGCAGAGGCAGATTCCCCTTGCTAGCAGTGCTGGTTTTCCAGCTGGTGAACTCACAACACCTACCGGTATTGCCCTGCTGAGTGTTTGGGTGGAGCAATTTTGTGCCCCCCCCGCCCACATACCTGCCAGTGTTGGCATCGGTTTGGGGCAACGCAGCCTCGATCGCCCCAATCTTCTGCGGCTTTGGCAGCCTTTAAAGCAAGATTTAGCTATTCAAGATTCAATAAATCAGCCGGAGGCTGCTTCTGAAACGCTGTTGGTGCAGCAGTGCCAAGTAGATGATATGGATGGAGAATCGATCGCCTTTTTGCAAGAGCAGTTGCGGGATGCAGGAGCTCTAGAGGTTTTTAGCCAATCGATTCAAATGAAGAAGGGGCGCCCAGGGGTATTAATTACTTGCCTTGCCCGGCCTGATCTCGCTAAGCAGTTGCGAGCAATTTGGTGGCAACACTGCAGCAGCCTTGGCTTACGTGAAAGATTGGAACCCCGTTGGGTATTAAGCCGTGAAAGCGTTTGCCTCGATAGCCCCTGGGGGCCCGTGCTGGCAAAGCAAGCCCAAGGCCGGGTGAAGGTGGAAGCAGATGAGCTGGCCCGGCTGGCGCGAGCCCATGGGCTCAGTTGGCATCAATTAAGGGCTGCCCTCACTGCGCCATGAGGCCAATATCTAATTGGCAACGTTTCATCGCCCCCCTGGTGGGTTTTACAAGTGTTGGCTTTTTATTAACTACCCTTTGGCGCCACGGCCACCAAGTTCTTGAATTGGCACCTGATCAGCAGGGATGGGCGCTGTTGCTTTTTGGTGTTGCTGCAACGGTTGCGGCCCAGTGGTTTAACGGTTTGGCCTGGTGGGCTCTGCTGCATTGGTTGCGATCGCCATTGCCTTTCCTCGAGGTGTTGCTGTTATTTATGCGCACCAATATTTATAAATATCTTCCTGGTGGAATCTGGCATCAGGCAGGCCGTTTGCGCTGGTTGAAGCAGCGGGGCGTTGGGGCGAGGCGAGCATTGCTGGCGGTGCTACTTGATCCCCTTTTGATGTTGCTTGCGGCCCTGTGCTTATTACCTCTTGGTGGTTTGCAAGGGGGGCTTGGTTTGTTATCACCTTTTGCGTTGCTGTTGCTGCGGCCCCGTTGGTTAAATCCTTTGCTGGAACGCTTGCTACTTAGTAAAAAAGCTTTGTTGAACTTCAGCGGTGAGGTGGAAAGCGATGAGTTAAAGCAAGATCAAGCTCTCCTGGGCAGCCCCTGGGCAGCTTTGCTTTTGCAATTTCCTTTTTTGTTGCTGCGTTTTGCCGGTTTTGCTTGTTGCATAGCTTGTTTCAGCAGTATTAACAGCCTTGGCATTGGCCTATGGCTTGCCGCTTTTGCCCTTGCTTGGCTAGTGGGTTTAGTGGTACCAGGAGCACCAGGAGGTATTGGTGTTTTTGAGTTGGTTTTACTAGCTCGGTTGCATGGATTGCTTCCAGAGGCGGAGCTCTTGGCAGTGGTTATCAGTTATCGCCTGATCAGTGTTGTGGCGGAATTGCTAACGGCTGCTGCAGCTCAACTGGATCAACCCATAACCATTCGCTCTCAATAACAGCTAATGTTGAGAAAAGGTTCCTTTTGTTGTGGTGGTATCGGGGGGGCTACGCCACGACTTACATGATCGCGGCCAACGTTTAACTCCCCAACGCCAGCGCGTTCTTGATTTATTCGAGAGGTTGGGGGCAGGTCAACACCTCAGCGCAGAAGACGTGCATCTCCAGCTTTTAAAAGGTGATGCTCGCGTATCACTTGCCACTGTTTATCGCACCTTACGGTTACTCACCTCAATGTCTCTTTTACGGGAACTTGAGTTGCCGGAGGGAAGCCGCCGTTTTGAGCTTGCTAGCGCCGAAAATAACGACCACCACCACCTTATTTGCGCTGCTTGCGGTAAAACTGAAGAATTTGATAGTGCCCAAGTGTTTCAGGCCGGCGCTGATGCAGCGGCTCAATTTAATTTTCGCCTACTTAGCTCCAGGCTCACAGTGAGGGGTTTATGTGCTGCGTGCGCCGCTGCGGTTTGATGGGGCTATGGCGTTTCTAGAAGCAACAGATCTTTGGCATTGCTACAGCCCTGGTGAATGGGCATTGCAAAATATCAGCTTTAAGCAAGAGCAAGGGGAATTAATTGGCTTACTTGGCCCCTCCGGCTGCGGTAAAACCACTTTGCTGCGCTTGATTGCTGGTTTTGAACGCCCCTGCAAAGGCACATTGCAGCTGGAGGGCCATCAGATTTCTTCCCCCCAACGTTGCCTGCCGCCGGAGCGGCGCGGGGTGGGGATGGTTTTTCAAGATTATGCACTTTTCCCTCACCTAAATGCGTTTGATAACGCTTGTTTTGGTTGCCGTAAAAAAGAAGATCTACAACGGGCAAAGTGGCTTTTAGAGCAGCTCGGCATTGCTGAACTGCAACGCCGTTATCCCCACGAACTCTCCGGCGGGCAGCGTCAGCGTTTGGCTTTAGTAAGAGCATTAGCGCCTGGCCCCAAGCTCTTGCTTTTAGATGAACCATTTTCAAATTTGGATGTGGAAGTGCGCCTTCGTTTGAGAAGCGAATTGCGTTTATTGCTTGCTCAATGTGGAGTTAGCGCTGTGATGGTTACCCACGACCCCCAAGAAGCTTTAGCGGTATGCGATCGGGTAGCTGTGATGAAAGAAGGGAGCTGGCATCAATACGCCAGCCCTCGCGATTTGGTTGATAAACCAGCAACTACTTTTGTGGCCCGGTTTGTTTTGCAGGGAAATGTGTTGCCCCTTGAGCGCTTGCAAGCTCTCCCCGACGGTGGTGCAAGTTTTGGTGTGATAGGCCACCAGCATCCATCAGGTAAATGTGATGTGTTGCTGAGGCAGGAGGCCTTAGCGGTGCAAATTGATCCCGATGGATTAGCAAAACTAGTGAGTAGGGAATTTTTAGGAGATCAATGGCTGTATCAATTTGATCTGCAGGGAGAATCAATGCGGCTCAAGGTGCCAATTGAGCAGGAATTGCCAATTGGTAGCAATTGCAAACTCAGCTTGCAAGCGGGGGCAAAGGCTCAATTTTTTCCTGCTTAAGTTCCGCTGCTAGCAGTAGAGCTGAACTAAGCCCTAATAAAATAATTAGCAATGCTGGCGCAAGGGCTGCGCCTAGCCTTTCATCGCTTGCGTATTGATAAACTCGCACCGCTAGCGTGTCGAAATTAAAAGGCCGTAAGGCAAATGTGAGCGGTAATTCTTTTACCGTATCTACAAATACCAGCATGCTTGCCAGTAACAAAGGGCTGCGCAAAATTGGTAAATGCACCCTACGCAAAACTTCTTGCCAGTTTTTACCAAGGCTTGTGGCGGCTTCTTCAATGCTGGGGGGAAGCCTTTCTAAATTGGCATCAAGCCCACCTTTTGCTACGGCAAGAAAACGGTTGCTATAGCCATAAAGCAGCAGCAACAGGGGCGGAAGGCCAAGGGGTGCAAATAACAACAGCAAAGCCAGCGCTAACACCGCCCCGGGCACTGCATAGCCAAGGCCGGCCATAAAAATAGAACCTTGCAGCCACGGAATCTTCAGCCAACGGCCCCCTATCGCTAAAACAAGGGCCATAAATACAGCCATTGCGGCCGCCGCCAACCCCAAAACCAAGCTGCGCGCACTAAGGCCAAACAATTCAGCAAGGTTTTCTTGGCGCAACTGATCCGAGCTCCTCAGAATCCAGGCCAATGGCAACCCAGCACTTAATAAAGGTGGTAACAGGCAAAAAATTGTGGCGAGCCATGCCCTCGGCCCCCGCAACTGCCAGCCTTCAAAATGATCGCCTGGTCCGCCTTGATCCCAACGGCGACTGAGACGCCGCTGCCAGCGTTGGGCTGCCACCAAAACAGCAACTACCGCTAGTGCAATTAGGGCAAGGCTTGTGGCCCCTTGGGGGTCGCCCTCCCCCTGCCAGCGCTGCAATATTCCCGTGGAAAGAGTGGGAACGCCAAGCAATTCCATCGCACCAAATTCATTAACTACTTCCATGCCAGCGAGAGCAACACCACTGGTAATGGCTGGTATTGCCATAGGAAGTGCCACGCGGCGGAAACTCGCCCAGGCTCCCAAGCCCAAACTGCGGCTGGCCTCTAAGTGTTTACGCCCGCTCTGGCGAAAGCTGTCGCGGCTGAGCAGCACCACGTAAGGCAAGGTGCTCAGAATTAATACCGCCGCAGCCACCCCAAGGCCGTGCAGCCTTAATCCCTCCCGACTCCCCAGATCTGTAAGCACTGCCGCCTCCAGGTAAGCGGGGGTGGCAAGCGGTATTAATTGGGCAATGGTGAGCAGGTTTTTGCCAGGGAAATTACAACTGGCTGTAAGCCAGCCGATGCTGCTGCCAAAAGCCCCTACCCCAAGCCCCACCAGTAACAGCAGTAGCAGGGTGTTTCCCAGCTGCTCAATCCCTTCACTGCCTAGAGCACTAAAAGCGCCCTCTGGTTTGGAGAGGCAATAGATGGCAAGCCCCAGCAATGGCAGGAGATTTAAAGCAGCTGTGGCGCTGAGAATGCCAGTTAAGCCAAGGCGGGGAGGCAGCTTTATTTCCAATCGTTGTTTTCCATTAATTGCACAGCGCGTTTGTTATTTGCGCCAAGGGTTTCAGCTGAAATGCCGCTGGTTTTAAACGCCCCGAAACGTTTCAACCAAGGATTAGCGCCATATCCTTTTAGGGGATATTCATTGTTGGCCTCTGCATAGCCCTTTCCCCCAGTGGGGGAGGCGAGAAATTCAATCAACTTTTGGGCTGCCTCGGGATTACGGGCAGAGCTGGTTACACCTGCGCCACTGATATTTACGTGGGCGGGGATGGGCATTATTAGATCTATATTTTTGGCAAGTAGTTGATCTTGTTTGCCTGATTCTCCAGATATCATGCGAGCTACGTAGTAAGTGTTAACAAGGGCAGCGCCACATTGCGCTTGTGCCACAGCTCTGATTAGGGCGGTATCAGAGCTAAAGACAGGTTGGGCCAAGTTTGCAACCATGGCTTTAATCCAATAGGTGGTGGCAGCTGCACCACGGCTTACTAACTGATCCGCTACAAGTGATTGGTTATAAACGCTTTTGCGATCACGCAAGCAAAGTTTCCCTTTCAGATTCGAATTTGCCAAGTCACTGTAACTACGAATCGAATTAGGCGATACAACCTTTGGATTAACAATAATTACTCTTACGCGGCGGGTAAGGCCAAACCAACGGCCGCGGCTATCTCGATATGTAATAGGCACCTGCTGCAATAACTGAGGCGATTTGAGCACCCTAAATAAACCCAAGTTTGCTGCCCTATCAAGCCGAGCAGCATCTACAAGCACCAATACATCAGCGTTACTATTTTCACCTTCTGCCTGCAGACGCTCAATCAAAGCATCATCTTTACCCTCTAATAAATTTACAGAAATGCCACTGCGTTGAGTGAATAGTTTATAGAGTTCTTTATCGCTATTGTAATGCCTGCCTGAATAAACTCCGATGCTTTCAGCTTTTGCTTCCATGCAGGAGGCGAGCAATAAAAAAACCAAAAGTTTCGAATAACGACCAAAACCAGATCGAACCAATTGCTTGTTGAGAACTGATCTCAACCTAGAACGGTTTGGGGCCTATTTGCAAGTGCTTCTCAATAGCGACGTTGAATCGGAATTGGAACTGGCTGCAAGATGCCACCACCTGAATCGTCGTCGTCTGAATCGGGCCTTAGATAAAGAGCAATGCCTATCACCAGAGCAATTGCACCTAGCAATGTGGGATCAAACATTACAAAAGTTCATATATCCCTAACATAGCGGCTAAGGCGCCATCCCATGAGGCTGCCGATAGCTGCCGCAGGCAGCGCATGGCCTTTCAGCACCACCACGGTTATCACAAACGGAACCCATGGTTGAGCCAGCACCATGGCTTGGATCCCTGCCACCAGAGCGCTAATTGCTACTTCCCCAGGAATAATGCCCGCGGCTTGATGGAGCCCTTGGCCGATGGCGGCGGCGCCGATTATTAATGGAAAAAAAATTCCGCCCATCCAACCGGTGCTGAGGCAAAGGGCGCACAGGGCAATTTTTAAAAAGCCCACTAACAACAGTTGATCAGCTCTATTAACTAATTCGCCTTGTAGCAGTGGGCTTAATTGTTGTTCGCCAGAAAAAAGAGCGAGCGGTT
>VFLB01000165.1 GCA_009914645.1 Synechococcaceae bacterium Bin_79_3 | reverse complement strand
TCATCGCGGCTGCGGCGATTTACCGCAATGGTGAGATTGGCAACAACGCTGCCTGATTCGAAGTAACGAACTTCTGGATCACGGCCGGCGCGGCCAACGAGGGTGACGGAATTGACGCCCATGGGACTTCTCCTTTTACTTAGTGGACATGATGCGCCACCCAAGGGCGGCACTCAGCTCCAGTAGTTCCACCGCTCGGGCCGGTTGTATCACCATTAATTTTTTTTGTTCGCCGCCAGGCGCCTCTATGATTCGCCCTCTTAAGCATCTACCCAATGTTCTGGCGTCGTTTTCAGTTCTCCCGTGATATCGGGATAGACCTGGGCACCGCCAACACCCTGATCTACGTATCAGGCCGTGGCATCGTGCTTCAGGAGCCATCAGTGGTGGCAATAGATCTTGATAAGGGCATCCCCCTAGCGGTTGGGGAAGAAGCTAAACAAATGCTGGGTCGTACCCCAGGCAATATTCGAGCGATCAGACCCCTGCGCGATGGGGTTATCGCTGATTTCGATGCCGCCGAGCAGATGATCAAATATTTCATCCGCAAGGGCAATGAAGGCCGCGGCATGTTGGCTCCACGCCTTGTAATCGGTATCCCTAGTGGGGTTACAGGCGTTGAACGGCGAGCGGTGCGGGAAGCAGGTTTAGGTGGCGCCCGTGAGGTTCACCTAATAGATGAACCGGTGGCGGCGGCAATTGGCGCTGGTCTACCAGTGGCTGAACCTGTTGGTTCAATGATTGTTGATATTGGCGGTGGCACCACAGAAGTGGCAGTGCTCAGCCTGCAGGGCATCGTGATATCCGAATCGGTGCGGGTGGCGGGCGATGAATTGAGTGATGCGATCGCCAGTTACCTAAAAAAAGTGCACAACCTTGTAGTGGGAGAACGCACAGCAGAAGACATCAAAATTCGGATCGGATCTGCCTTTCCAAATGATGAATTTGATCAAACCGCAATTGATGTGCGCGGCTTACACCTGCTTTCTGGGTTGCCACGCACCATTTCAGTGCGAGCTGGTGACGTGCGGGAAGCGATGGTGGAACCCCTCAACGTGATTGTGGAAGCGGTAAAACGCACCCTCGAGCGCACCCCGCCTGAACTCGCAGCCGACATCGTTGATCGCGGGATCATGCTGGCCGGCGGCGGTGCCTTAGTGCGAGGTATCACCGATTTGATCAGCCATGAAACCGGCATCCTTACCCACGTTGCAGAAGATCCGCTGCTTTGTGTAGTGAATGGTTGCGGCCAGGTTTTAGAGGATTTCAAGCGCCTTGGCCGCGTTTTGAATGCTGCTGATTTCCATCGTTCTTCCAACTGATCCATGGCGCTGGGAACCAATCTCAAGCGCCTGCTGAATCCCCGTTTGCTGCTTGCTAGCTGGCCCTGGCTTTTGTTACTCGCTGCTTTTGCGGTGTTGCGTTTATCCAAAGGTGCCTTGCTGCTTGATTTTTATGCCCAAGCCACTAGACCTTTTTGGCCTGGTAGTGCCCAGCAGGAATGGTTGCAAAAAGCCCAACGCTTTGAGGATCAACAACGCATTGCTTTGCTTGAGGCCCAATTGCAGCAGCAGCAGCAAGACCAACCCTTGCAACTACAAAAGGGTCCTTGGCTTACAGCAGCGGTGATAAGTAGAAATATTCAAGGCTGGTGGCAGCAGTTATTACTGGGAGCCGGCGCCTTGGAGGGCATTCGGGTGGGGGCTGCGGTTACAGCTCCAGGTGGCTTGTTAGGCCGCGTTAGCAGTGTCACCCCCACCACTGCGAGGGTGCTGTTGCTCGGTGATCCCTCCAGCCGCGTAGCGGTGGAACTGCAGGGGAAGCGGGGGCAAGGGATTTTGGTTGGTGATGGCACCAGCCGGCCGCGGCTAGCTTTTTTGGATAAAGATGTGGAAGTGCTGCCTGGTGATGTGGTGATCACTTCTCCTGCAAGCACAATCTTTCCAGCAAATTTGATAGTGGGGGTGGTGCAAAAAGTTAATTTTGAGGCAACACCGGCCCCAGAAGCGTTGATACAACTAAGCGCCCCTGTTAAAGCAATCGATTGGGTAAGGGTGCGCTGAGGTGGCAATTGCCTTAAATCGTTCCAGGGCCTTGTTTGCTACCGGGCTGCTGGTGTTGCTGCTCACATTGGCAAATCCTTCATTGGTGCAACTAAATGGCATCTCACCCTGCTGGGTGGTGCTTTGGTTGCTGCCTTGGGCGGTGGTGGAGGGTCCGCTGGCTGGAGCCACGGCAGGGATTGCCATGGGCCTTCTGCTGGATGCCCTGCAGGGCAGCAATTTGAGTTCGGTGCCGCTGCTGGCGCTTTTGGGTTTTTGGTGGGGCCAATTCCAAACGGCCCGTCGTCCGCTTGAGCGCAGCACCACCCTTGGTTTACTGGCTTTGCTTGGCACTTTGCTGCTTAATGGCAGCTATGCCTTGCAGTTGTATTGGCGCGCTGAATTCAGCCGTGCGGCGTGGCAAACAACCCTCGCTCAAACTTTGCTCACCGCCTTAATCGCTCCGGTGTTGTGTTCTTTATTGGTGCTGTTTTGGCGCCGCATCTCCCCCCAATACCTGCAACCCCGTTCACCGCAATGAAATTTCTGCTGCTTCTGCTTGCGATCTTGGTGGGTTTAGGGGGCTGTAAGCGCCCTACAAAAACTGCAGAGCTACAACTTTGGACAATCCAGCTATCGCCAAAATTTGATCCATTAATCAAGCCAATGCTGGCGGATTGGGAGAGCCGTAATCCAGGTGTAAAAGTGCGATGGACCGATCTGCCCTTTGGTTCGGTGGAACGCAAGGTGTTGGCAGCAGTATTTGCTCGCACAGCACCTGATGTGGTGAATTTGAACCCTTTATTTGCTGCAAATTTGGCAAGCAAAGGTGGTTTGTTACCGCTTCAGGATCGCTTGGGGCAAGCCAAAGCAACCTATCTGCCTGAAATCCTGCAGGCGGGAGAGCAGCAGGGGCAGCTTTATGCCTTGCCCTGGTATCTCACCGCTCGCATCACATTGGCTAATCAGCAATTGTTGCGGCAGGCCGGTTACAGCAAACCACCAGGCCGTTGGGATGAAGTAGCTGCTTATGCGGAGCAGATCAAAAAACGCACCGGCCGCTACGCATTGTTTGTAACGGTGGTGCCCGATGGGTCGGCGGAATTACTTGAATCGATGGTGCAGATGGGGGTTGAGTTTCTGGATAAGCGCCATCGAGCCCGCTTTAACAGTGCCGCGGGGAGGCAAGCTTTTGCTTTTTGGACCGATCTTTACAAACGTGGTTTGTTGCCGCGGGAGGTGGTGAGCCAGGGATTTGCCAGGGCAATTGAGCTTTACCAAAGCGGTGAACTGGCCCAAGTGGCTACTGGTGCTGAATTCCTCAGCACAATCCAAACCAATGCGCCGCGAATTGCTGCCCAAACAGCCCCATATCCACCCTTGGTTGGCAAAAGCGGCGTTGCAAATGTGGCGGTAATGAATTTGGCGGTAACGCGTCAAACAAGCCGCCCAAAGGAGGCGGTGGATTTGGCTGTTTTTATTACCAACCCAGAAAATCAATTGCGTTTCGCTCGGGCAGCGCGGGTATTGCCTTCATCTGTGCCTGCTCTGCGTGAAATTGAACAGGAACTATTGCTGGCAACCGGTGCGGCAGGAAAAGCAGATTTGGTGCAAAAGGCCCGTTTATTAAGCGCCCAAACCCTTGGCCAGGCTCGAGTGTTGGTGCCTGCTGATCCAGGTGTAAAACGAATGCAATCGATTATCTACGGCCAGTTGCAACGGGCCATGCTGGGCCAATTGAGCAGCGCAGCTGCCCTGCTAGCAGCGGAAAAGGAGTGGAATGCCTACGCAGCTGCCAGGTGGCCCTAGCCAAAAGCAGCAATTATTAAAAAATTACAAAGCTGCCAAAATAACCGATCGAATAGTTCATTTTCTGAGCTTGTAAAGTTAGGGTTGCACTTCGTAACTAAACGACCCAATGATCGAGGGCGAAGCGCTTCCTACCCAGCAACCCACAGTGCTGGTGGTGGACGACGAGCCAGCGGTGCGTCGGGTATTGGCTATGAGGCTTGAAGTAGCCGGCTATCGGGTGGTGATAGCTGAAGATGGCGAACAGGCCATTGAAGTTTTTAACAAGGAGCAGCCCGATCTCGTGGTGCTCGATGTGATGATGCCAAAACTTGATGGTTTTGCAGTATGCCGGCGCTTGAGGGCGGAATCAGCAGTACCAATTATTTTTCTTTCCGCTTTAGATGCCATTGCTGAAAAAGTGGCAGGGCTTGATCTTGGCGCCGATGATTACCTTTCAAAACCTTTTAGCCCTAAGGAATTAGAAGCAAGAATCAATCGCATCCTTGGCCGTGTTGGCCGTGGTAACGCCAGCCAAGATCCCCGTGAACAGCTGCCAGGCCTTGGCGTTTTACGGCTTGGCGATCTAGTTGTTGATAGCAATCGGCGCCAGGTAACGCGCGCAGGCGAACGCATCGCCCTCACTTACACCGAGTTCAGCCTTCTGGAGTTGTTATTTCGAGAACCTGGTTGCGTAGTACCAAGAGCTGAGATTCTTGAGCAACTTTGGGGTTACCCTCCCAGACGCGCGGCAGATCTAAGGGTGGTTGATGTTTATGTGGCCCGTTTACGGGGCAAACTCGAGCCGGATCCCCGTAATCCCGAACTTATCCTTACTGTGCGAGGCACTGGATATGCATCTCAAAGGGTGGGTGAAATAAGCGTTGCTGCAGGGGCCTGAACATTTGGAACTTAGAGAAACTCGCCTTGAAAAAGCCAAGGCTTTAGAAGCGCTTGGACAGGGCCCTTATGCCCTTAATTTCGCGCCCACCCACAACAGCGCCGAATTGCAAGCTGCCCACGCCGATCTCGCTAATGGTGAGGAACGCGATCTCACAGTGTTGGTGGCAGGGCGTGTAATCACCCGCCGGGTGATGGGTAAATTGGCCTTTTTTACGCTTCTAGATGGCAGTGGGTCAATTCAGCTCTATTTAGAAAAATCCAGCCTTGATGCTGATTCAAGCTCTGATCCGGCCCCTTTTGCTCAACTCACCACCCTTGTGGATGCCGGCGATTTAATCGGCGTGCAAGGCAG
>VFLB01000218.1 GCA_009914645.1 Synechococcaceae bacterium Bin_79_3 | reverse complement strand
GGGCATGTTGCACGGTCATGTCCTTTTCGAATTTTCCAGAACATACCCTCACAAAAGCAACACGATCGCGATGGCGCGCATCCATATTTGCCTGTAATTTAAATACAAAACCACTGAAATCAGTGCGCAGTGGATCTACGGGTCCCTCTCGACTTTGGCGTGCAACAGGCTTCTGGGCTAGTTCTAAGAATGTATCTAAGAACGGGTGCACACCAAAATTAGTCATGGCGCTACCAAAAAATACTGGGGTTAATGCACCTGCATGCACAAGATCTAATTCTAATTCAGCCCCTGCAGTATCTAATAATTCTAATTCTTCCATTGCTTGATCTAATAGTTCAGGTTCTACCAGATTTTTAAGGTTTGGATCATTCAATTGAAGTCTATTCTCAGTTGCTTGGCGTCCTCGTTCCGCCCGTTGAAATAAGATCACTTCTCTACTGCGTCGATCGATTACGCCACGAAAACGTTCACCACTACCGATCGGCCAATTAACAGCCCATGGCGCTAAACCTAATTCTTTTTCAATTTCATCTAATAATTCCAGCGGCTCCCGCCCTGGCCTGTCCATCTTATTTATAAAAGTAAATATTGGTATTTGCCGCATTTTGCACACTTCAAAAAGTTTGCGGGTTTGCGGTTCTAGGCCTTTCGCTGCATCTTCCAGCATCACAGCATTATCTGCAGCCGCTAAAGTGCGATATGTATCCTCTGAAAAATCTTGGTGGCCTGGGGTATCTAGTAAGTTAATTGTGTTGCCGTTGTAATCAAATTGCAGCACCGTAGATGTAATAGAAATTCCCCTTTGCTTTTCAATTTCCATCCAATCTGATGTAACGCGTCGCTGTTCACCTTTTGCTTTAACCGCCCCCGCTTGTTGAATCGCACCGCCATAAAGCAATAGCTTTTCGGTAAGGGTGGTTTTCCCCGCATCTGGATGGGAAATGATTGCAAAATTACGCCTTCTCGCAACAGCGGCGCGAAAGGCAATTTCTTCTGGGCTGTAATTTGCCGGTTCAGTGCTGCTGGTCGTCATCGCTTAAGCCTGGCAGGTCGCAGCGCCACAACGCCAGCTATGTAGCCTTTTGAGAAGCTGTGGATTTTGCTAGTGATTCGCCCAGATCCCAGTGCTTCAAGCCAAACCGTTTTTAATAATCCAGATGGGTTTGCGATGGCTTTCAGCGATGCTTGGCAGGCCTTGGAAGCACAGAATTTAAGCCGTGAAGAGCGTTTGGAGCAAGTAATGCTGCAATTGGCAAGCCATCCATTTTTGTTGCAGGCACCGGCGCAGGCGCAGGAATTAGCAGCTTTTAGGATCAGGCTGCTTGGCTATTAGTTTTTTGTTTTATCTAAGCCGCTGTTTTATCTAAGTTGCTGTTTTTTTGAAGTCGTCATCGATTAATCCTTTAAATCTCAGCAGTACCAAGGCCTCGGCCTTGGGCTATGAGCTTTGGGCCAGATCAGGGGCCGGCATTCTGCCCCTACCGCTACCGATGGTGTATTAGCTTCCCTCGTAATACCAGATCTAGCGCCGGTGACATCCACCCTCCAACGGCTTGAAGAGTTGAACTCAAACAATCAAGACCCCGTTGATTTCCCGATAACAGCTCCAGCTGCTAACCCCGTTTTTTATCGCACCTACAGCCGTAAAACCCCCAGCGGACGTGAAAGCTGGCAGCAGGTTTCTGAGCGAAATCTTGAAGGTTTACGGATATTGGGTCGTTTGGATTTAGCTGAAGTGGAGATGATCCGCCGTATGCAACAACGCCAGAAGTCTTTACCTTCTGGCCGTTGGCTTTGGATTGGTGGCACCGCTTGGATTGAAAAACCTGAAAATTTTTCTGGTGCTTACAACTGCACCTCCACAAATCTGGTGGATTGGCAAGCCTTTGGCTTGATGATGGATTTAGCAATGATGGGCTGCGGCACCGGCGCCATCATTGAGCCGCGATTAATCGATCGTTTGCCATCGGTGCGCAACAGAATCACGATTAAAAGCGTTAGCGATATTGGCATCACATCGCCTGCAGACCGTGAAGATCGCACCAGCCATAGGATCAGTGGTCAATCTGTTTTGATCAAGGTTGGTGATACCCGTAGGGGCTGGGTTGATAGCTATCAGTTGCTTCTCGAACTTTGTAGTAACGAAAGTTTTGATGCTGCCTTACCAATAGAGATCTCGGTTGATTTATCCGATGTAAGACCCGTTGGTGAAACCCTTAAAGGATTTGGCGGCATGGCCAATCCGGTAAAGCTTAAAGACCTTTACACAAGGGTTGCTCAAATCCTCAATCGGGCCAATGGACGCAAGCTCACTTCCGTGGAATGTTGCTTATTAATCGATGAAGCAGCTGTAACGATTGTTGCTGGCAATATCCGCCGCAGCGCTGGTATGAGGCAATTCGCAGCTAATGATCAAGCTGCTTCAGTTGCAAAAGATAATCTCTGGCAGCAAGACGAACAAGGCAACTGGAGCATTGATCCAGAACGCGATTCGCTTCGGATGGCAAATCATACCCGTGTATTTCATAATCGCCCTAGCCGCGATGTGGTGTACGACGCGGTATTAAAGCAATTTAATTCCGGCGAGGGAGCAATTCAATTTGCTCCAGAAGCAATTGCAAGATCTAATGCAGATTTATTAAATACACCTGAACTGCGTATTGAGTTTCAAGATATTTACTGCGATCAAGGTAGAGAAGAAGCAGGCCGTTGGTTGCAGTTAAACCATCCAAACATCAACGATGCTGAATTAGAACATCGCTTAAATCGTTACGGCTTAAATCCTTGTGGTGAAATCCTTGGCGCTGATTTTCACTGCAACTTGGCGGAGGTTCATCTCAATCAAATCGATCCCTCTGATTTGGTAGGCCAGGCCGATGCGTTTAAAGCCGCTGGTTTAGCTGTTGCCTGTTTGCTTAATCATCGCTTTGAGGTGGAACGCTATCGCCAAAGCAGGGCATGGGATCCGATTGTTGGGGTAAGTTTTACCGGCTTATTTGATTTCTTTGTGCATGCCTTTGGAACGCCATGGCTGAAATGGTGGGAGGCGGGCCGCCCCGCAAATTCTGAAGGTAAGGCCTTTAAACAACAGGAAGCTGAATTTTTAAACCGCTGGAAGCAGATTGTTAATGAAGCGGTTTGGGATTATTGTGATCGTCACCAGCTGAGGCGTCCAAATCGTTGCACCACGGTGCAACCTGCAGGAACAAAAAGTTTGCTTACCGGTGCATCACCCGGTTGGCATCCCCCTAAAGCCCAGCGCTTTATTCGCCGCATTACTTTCCGTAAAAATGATCCTGTAGCTCTTGCCTGCCTCGACTATGGCTACACAATCGTGCCTTCTCAAAGTGATAAAGACGACCAGGGGCGCTTGCTTGATGATGCTTTTGATCCACGCTGCACGGAATGGCTTGTTGAAATACCCACCCAGGTGAGTTGGGCGAACTTACCTGGTGCCGATTTAGTGGAGATTAATAATTTTTCTGCCATGGCTCAATTTGATTTTTATATGCAAGTGCAGCAGCACTACACAGCCCACAACACTTCCGCCACCATTGAATTTCGTGAAAACGAAATCAAACCACTTGCTGATGCCATTTATCAAACCATTCAGGAGGGCCAGGGATACATATCAGCGGCTCTATTAGCTCGTTTTGATGCCAATGCCACCTTCCCGCGTCTGCCGTTTGAGCCGATTGATGAGGCCACTTATCTGCAACTCAATGCTGAGGTGGTAGCAAGGCGACGCAACCCAGATTTCTTTGATGCCTTGCAGCATTACGACAGCGGTGAATTGGTGGAAGCAGGCCCTGCTGGTTGCGATTCTGATAAATGTCTCTTGCCGCTTGCAAAGCAGGGTTAAAGATCATGGGCTAGGTGGTTCGACGTGTCAAACTTGATATATGAGTGTTGGCCTGTTGCTTCAGGTTCAAGCTTATGGAGGGGTGGTCGAGTGGTTGATGGCTCTGGTCTTGAAAACCAGCGAAGTGAAAGCTTCCGCGGGTTCGAATCCCGCCCCCTCCGTTGAAATAGCATCCTGAGACGTCCTTGAGAATCCACTAACCCAGTTATAGACTGGGTTTTTTAATACCTATGGTTCAGGTTGGTCTCATAAAATGCTGGGCAGTGCCAAAAAATTGTTGGTGTATATGTTGGTGTAAAATGTTGGGGTGTTGGTGTATTTGGGGTTGACCTTAACTGACGTTCAGATCAAGGCAGAAACACCAGGCGGCGTGAGGCGGCGGGTGTCCGATGGTGGGGGGTTGCTGCTGGAGATAGATACTGCTGGCGGTAAATACTGGATCTGGCGTCATCGCTATCCACCTAGTAAAGATGGCAAACAGCAGGATTACCGAATTGGACCATATCCCAAGATTTCCTTAAAGAAAGCAAGACAAATCAGGGATGAGCAACGTAAGCGAATGTTGATAGAGGGAATAAACCCATGTGCCGCCAAGCGGCAGGAGAAGGTGGAACGCTTTGTTGCCCACCATGCTCATACAACATTTGAAACAGTTGCGCTTGACTGGCACAGCAATAAGGCAGCAGGTACTTGGAGTGCCCGTCACACCAGTGATGTGATCCAGAAGTTAGAGAAAGATATCCTGCCTTCTTTGGGAGCATTACCAATAAATCAAATCAGCACTCAAGATTGCTTGGCAGTGCTGCGAAAAATTGAAAAGCGTGGTTCACCCGAGCAGGGAAAAAGATGCCTTGGTGTGATTTCACAAATATTTGATTACGCATCAGCATTGGGTTTTTGCCCCCTTAATCCTGCTATTTCACTAAAACGCCATGCGCCAGTAAAGCAAACGGTTGAGCACTACCCAAGTATTGAATGGGAGGAAGTGCCTGAATTGATAGCAGCGATGAAAAGCAATATTGCAGGCGCTGATGTTCTTACTCTTGGTGGTCTTAGGTTGTTGATGCTTACATTTGTTAGAACAACTGAATTGATTGGCGCTGATTGGAGTGAAATTAATTGGGAGCAAAAGATTTGGACTATTCCAGCAGAAAGAATGAAAGGAAAAAGAGGATCTAGAAAGGAACATCTTGTGCCACTATCAATTCAAGCAATAAAAATCTTTAAATCGCTTCTAGCAATCACAGGTCCTGATGGGATGATCTTTAAGAGCATCAGAAGCAAAACTGGTTACATAAGTAATAACACCCTTAATATGGCACTTAAGCGAATGGGATTTGATGAGCGGATGTGCGGGCATGGATTTAGATCTTTTGCTTTAACAAATATCCAAGAACGCCTTAAGGTTGATTTGCGCATAGTGGATCGTCAATTAGCACACATTGAAAAAAATAAGGTAACTGCTGCTTATAACAGGGCAGAATATTTGGATGAAAGAACTAAAATGATGCAGCAATGGGGAGATCT
>VFLB01000239.1 GCA_009914645.1 Synechococcaceae bacterium Bin_79_3 | reverse complement strand
CCGTGGGTTCATCTAACAAAAGCAAACGAGGTTTACCAAGCAGTGCTCTTGCAATTGCTAATTGTTGTTGTTGTCCGCCGCTTAAATCACCACCACGCCGCTGCAGAAACCCCTCTAAAACCGGAAATAGTTCAAATACTTGCGGATCAATATGGCGATTTTTGGCCAAGCCACCAGGCAATGCTTCCAGGCCGAGTAGGAGATTTTCCTTAACAGTAAGCTGAGGAATTATCTCCCTACCTTGAGGCACATAAGCAACACCAGATCTAGCTCTTTGATAGGGTGCCTTCTGTTTTAGATCCTCACCTTCTAAACAAATATTGCCACTGCGCTGCTGCAATAAACCAATAATTGTTTTTAATAGCGTAGTTTTACCAACCCCATTGCGCCCAATGAGGCAAACCATTTGTCCGGGACGCACGCTTAGATCTACGTTGCGCAAGATATGACTATTACCGTAATACACGTTTAGTGCACTCACATCAAGCACATGCTTTACGGAATTTGTCATGGATTAACGTCCTCGCGGCCAAGATAAACATCAATCACTCTCGAATCGGCCTGCACCTCCTCCATCGAACCCTCGCACAACACATGGCCTTCATGTAAAACCGTTACCGGAGCCTGAAGATCACGAATGAAATCCATATCATGTTCAATAACCAATACGGTATGGCTTCCACTAAGATCCTTCAACAAGGCAGCAGTGTGGGCAGTTTCTTCATCACTTAAACCCGCTACGGGTTCATCTACGAGCAAAAGATCCGGATCTTGCGCCACCAACATTGCGATCTCTAGCCACTGCTTTTGGCCGTGGGATAGGCCGCCAGCCAATTGCTGATCATGGCTAGCAAGACCCACCTGCAGTAATAATTGCTGCACCCGCTCGCGCTGCTTATTTGGCAAATTACTGAACAAAAGTTTAAGGGGAGAGGATCCCTTAGCAACTGCCAGCTCAAGGTTTCGCCTGCAACTTAAATTTTCAATAACCCTGGGGGTTTGAAACTTGCGGCCGATTCCAAGGCGAACAATATGATGCTCCGGTTTACCAATTAGAGATTTTCCGCGAAATAACACATCACCTTTAGAGGGTTGAACCTTACCGGTGATCACATCAAGAAAAGTAGTTTTTCCAGCTCCATTAGGGCCGATAACAGCTCTCAATTCGCCGCTCGTAAGTTTCAAATTAAGATCATTTAGTGCAAGGAAACCATCAAAACTTACCGTTACCCCTTTTAGCTCAAGAAGTGTATTCATTGTTCTTGCTCAGATACCGGCACCAGTAGATTCTTAAAACCACCATTACGCCACCAACCAACTAAACCATCAGGCAAAGCTGTAACCACTAAAAGAAATAAACCCCCCTGGATAAATAACCAAGTTTCTGGAAGCTGTTCACTAATTAAACTCTTGGCAAAATTAATTAATACGGCACCAAGAATTGCACCCACTAATGTTCCGCGCCCACCCACTGCAACCCAAATCACCATCTCAATCGAGAAGGGAACCGCCATAAATTGAGGCGAAACAATTCCAGACTGCACTGTATAAAGGGCCCCACTAATGCCGGCTAAAGCACCAGCGATGGTAAAAACAACAGTTTTATATGCGGCAGGGTTGTAACCGGTAAAGCGCATCCGCTGTTCATCATCCCTCAAAGCGATTAATGCATCACCAAAACGACCTTTAATTAACCATCTGCATAACAACCAAGCAAAAAATAAAATAAGCACTGTAAGCATATATAGCCCCCTTTGCATAGCATCGCTGCCAACAAGTTCACCCAGAAAACGAGCCGTATCTGTTTTTAAGCCATTGGTGCCATTAATAAGCTTTTGCTGGCCATTAAAAAAATTATAAAATACAAGAAGAGCAGCTTGAGTAAGAATCGAAAAATAAACACCCCTAATGCGATTACGAAATACCAGAAATCCCAGAATTCCAGCAACCAATGCAGGTATCACCCAAATTGCAAAGAAAGTAAATAATCCTGATGAAAAAGGTTGCCAGAAAGCAGGCATACTTTTTACGCCATATAAACCAAAAAACTCAGGTAATTCACCAGGCGCTAGCGACTGCAACTGTAGATACATGCCAAGGGCATAACCACCTAAAGCAAAGAAAATACCTTGCCCTAAGCTCAATAAGCCCGTATAACCCCAAATCAAATCGATCCCCAAGGCAACAATACCAAGGGAGAGAAAACGCCCAAGTAAATTAAGCCTAAATGGTGGCAAAATTACTGGTAAGATAATTGCAACAATTAAAAGTATTAGCCAAGGCAAAAAACGTAATAAGGGTGTTGCTCTCGCGGAAGCAAAGGGAGAATTCATATTTAAACCTCCGCCATACGGCCCTTAGGTGGAAATAATCCAGCTGGGCGAAACTGCAAAAATAGAACAATTAAAATAAATACCAACACTTTAGCCATCGAAGTAGTTGCAAAAAAAGTAATTACTTCGTTTAATCCCGCAGGCATTGTGGGCCATACCAACAGCAAAGATCCAGAACCCAGCACATAACTCAGCACCCCGATACCAAGGGCTGCAAGCACTGTGCCTAGTAATTTACCCACACCTCCAAGCACTACCACCATGAAACAATCAACAATGTAATTGCCGCCAAGATTGGGCCCTACAGAGCCAAGCAAAGTAACGGCAACTCCAGCAACTCCAGCCAAACCAGAACCAACAAGAAAAGTGAGCGCATCAACGCTTTCTGTTGGAATACCAAGGCAGCTACTCATAGATCGATTTTGCGTTACAGCGCGTATACGAATACCCCAGACACTTTTCTGCAAAAACCAATTCACTGCTATTAAAGCAATAAATGTTAATCCAATAATAAATAACCTCGCAGTTGGCATGTTTACACCTGCGATATCTATAGAGCCACGCAACCATTCAGGTGCCGTTACATCGATATTTCTTGCACTGAACCAAGCCTGATCAAGCACCCTCACAGACCCAAATGCAGCAGCAGTGCCAACCCCTAATAAAGCTGCCAAAATCCAGTTACCGATCTTAAAAATAAGAGCCCAACGCTGCTTTATCCAATTGCTTGGAATTAGCTGCGGAAGCAACAAGCCAAGAACAGCAGTTAACAACAAACCCAAAACAAAAGCTGTTGAAACCGACCGCACAAACTGCTGCAAAATTAAACTAACACCCCATGTGGCAAGTAAAGTTTCAAGGGGCCGCCCGTATAGTCTGCGGATAACTGTTGCTTCCAAAAGCAAGCCAGCAACACCGCTAACAATAAAAGCAAGTGGGATAGAAATTAAAATATAAATGGGAAATAAACCTTCTAGGGGGCCTGATTTTAAAAGGTTTTGTACAACAAATGTTGTGTAAGCGCCGAGCATCATCAATTCGCCATGGGCCATGTTTATCACACCCATCAAGCCAAATACCACAGCCAAACCAAGAGCTGCTAAAACTAAAACCGAACCAATTGCAAAACCGTTAAACAATGTGTCAAGAAATAAACTCATGCAATCACGATTTAAAAAATAAAAAATTCACTAAAAACCCGAGGGACCAATGCCCCTCGGGTTGCGGATAAATATCAGATCAAAAATTACATCTTATACTTGCCAGCATCAGGGCGCTTTTGAGTCCAGTCGCAGGTGTAACCCTTAGTTTCAGGAACATATTGATTCCAAGCTACAGGTTTCTTGAAGCCTTGATT
>VFLB01000134.1 GCA_009914645.1 Synechococcaceae bacterium Bin_79_3 | reverse complement strand
GCTTCTGAAATAGGCTTTGGCTCAGTAGCTAGGGGAAGCTGAATGGGATCGAGTAATCCGTTAATGCGTTCAATCCTTAAATCAGAAGCAGCGAGTAAAATCCTGTCTCCTTCATGAATCTCAAGTGGCGCTGGCGTGATCTTCTGATTCATTAGCCCTACACGTTCCTCCAACTCCAGCAAACGCACCGTAAGGGTTTCATTCACCTGTGATAAAGCGTGGAGCTGATTTAAAAGCCGTTGCAAGAGCTGGGAAGAGGCCATATCTAGCAAAAGTGAATTTGCGCAGATAGTAACAAATATGCCCACAAGCGCCAGTAGCTGAAAGCTGGAATAGGCTCTGTGTGTCTTAAAAAGCTAGGGAGCTATGGGCCCAACAGCGCTCGATCAAATTGCTGCAATGCTTCAATCCTGCAAATCAAGCCAGGAGATCAAAATAAGTAGAGGCGAAACTATTTTAAGAATTAATTTGCGCCTTGATGATTTAAATCTATGGGGGGAATCCGCCGAAGTGCTGCCATCAGCAAATATTATTCTTGCTTGCGATAATAACACAGCTGGAATTGAACAATCAAACCTCACCTGGGTAGTGGGGGCAGCGATAAGAGGTATAAATCTTGACAATCCGAATCAAGTCATCGCCCTGCTCATAAAACTTGGAATTGAAGAAAACATCGCTACCGAAATTATTAATGTGTGCCCCGGGCTGTGCAAGGAAGTGAAATGGGCTTTCTACAGAGAAAGGCATGGCTGGCTCTGCGCTTCACCTGCATTAAACCGGGAACAAATAAACAAGGTTTACGGAGGGGGAAATGGCAGCACTTAGCCGTTTAATAACATTGATGAAGAGCTGCTAAGCATGTGAATTAATTTAGCGAATTTGCGAAATAATACCGCCACAGCTTTTTATGTCACGACAACACGCCCATGTCGCTACCGCTGCTCGCTTATCCCCTCTCAAGCCAAAATTCACGGGTATACCCCCCCGGTGGCGGAACCCTTGCGGAACAGAATTTCCTGGAGGGCCCCTCTAGCGCTCACTCAACTGGCAGTGGAGTTGATTTAATAATTGAAAAAGCCTACAGGCAGATATTTTTTCATGCGATGAGTTGCGATCGCGTTGAGCACCTAGAATCGCAATTGCGCAATGGAATGATACCGGTAAGGGAATTTATTCGAGGGCTACTTCTTTCAAGACGTTTCAAGGAAGGCTATTACCAATGCAATTCTAATTATAGAATGGTAGACCAAGTTGTAGGCCGAGTATTAGGCAGGCCTGTTTATAATAATGCTGAACGTATAACATGGTCTATCGTTATTGCCCAAAAAGGGCTAGAAGAATTTGTAAACCAGCTGCTTGATAGTGAAGAATATATAAACGCATTTGGTCTAGATCAAGTGCCCGAACAACGCTCGAGAAGTCTTGCTGGCCGAGCTACTGGAGAGATGCCGATCTACCAACGCTACCCGCGCTATGGATCTGGTTGGCGCGACACGATGCAAGAAAGAGCGCCGAGCGGTGAGTTGAAATCTTATGAGCCTGCTCCAGCGGCAAAATGGCTGCCAGCCAAGCCACCAGCATGGGCTCTCAAAGTATGGCTTGGCTTATTTGCAATTGGCGGATTTGAAATCTTAAGGGTGCTTGTACTTGTTGGTTTCTCTATGCTGCGCACTAGCTAAAGGAAATCTC
>VFLB01000091.1 GCA_009914645.1 Synechococcaceae bacterium Bin_79_3 | reverse complement strand
CTTGAATTGTGGTTACTCAATTTGCAAAACGAGTTGCCGCAGGAATTTACGGCTGATGCCTACAGCTTGGGCTTGCAGCTTTGCAGCGATGAAGTGATTGCTGCTTTAAATGGCAACTGGCGCGCGAAGCCTGAAGCCACAGACGTGCTGGCTTTTCCTGCCGGCCCCCAATTGCAATTGCCTGGGGTGCCCTGCGAACTGGGGGACATTGTTATTTCGCTTGAAACTGCAAAACGTGATGGGCTCGATGGCATTGAACACGAGCTTTGCTTCCTAGCGAGCCATGGATTGCTGCATCTGCTGGGTTGGGATCATCCCGATGAAGAACAGCTGGCGGCGATGCTGATGAGGCAACAACAATTGCTCGAGCTGTTGCCAGCCCAGATCAGCGGTATCGTTGCTTAACAGGCTTTCAGCCGTTGACCTCAGAGTTAGAAGCCACTGATCCCAGCCCTATCGACTTATCGGCTAATCGCCGCTTGCGTCGTTTAAGGGTGGGGGCTTGGCAAGTGGCTAGGGATCTGCCTGCCAGCTTTCGCTATGCCGCCCAGGGCTTGGGCTATTCCTTACTTACCCAACGCAATTTCCGTATCCATGTAACAACCGGGGTTTTGGTATTTGGCTTGGCTCTATGGCTGCAATTATCTCTGGATCGTTTAGCGGTTCTTGTACTTACCGTAACTGCGGTATTGGTGCTGGAATTGCTTAATACAGCTATGGAGGCAGCGGTAGATTTAGCGGTGGGTCGCCGCTATCACCCGCTTGCCCGCATCGCCAAGGACTGCGCGGCGGCGGCGGTGTTGGTTGCAGCAGTGGCATCTTTATTGATTGCGTTGCTTTTACTATTGCCACCTCTTCTCTCAAGGCTTAGCTTCTAATGTTATTAGTTCTTGATAACTACGATAGCTTTACATTTAATTTAGTGCAATATCTTGGCGAATTAGCTGTTGATTATCCGGTTGCTTTAGATGTGCGGGTTGAGCGTAATGATGCTCTTAATTTAGCTCAAATTGAAGCCTTGAAACCCGCTGCAATTTTAATTTCACCCGGCCCTGGTACCCCTGATCAAGCAGGTATTTGCCCCCAGGTGATAACTGAATTAGGGCCGCGGCTGCCTCTGCTTGGGGTGTGCCTTGGCCATCAAGCGATCGCCCAAGTATTTGGCGGCAAAGTGGTGCGGGCGCCGGAATTAATGCATGGCAAAACATCAGCGGTACGCCACGGGGGGCAAGGCGTTTTTGCTGGCTTGCCTAATCCTTTAACGGCAACCCGCTACCACTCCTTGATCGCAGAACGTGAAAGCCTGCCTGATTGTTTGGAAGTAACAGCTTGGCTAGAAGATGGCATGGTGATGGGGCTTAGGCATCGCAGTTATCCCTTACTGCAGGGGGTGCAATTTCATCCTGAAAGTGTGCTTACAGAAGCGGGCCATCAACTGCTAGCCAATTTCCTAGCTAGCGCTTCTGCCTGAACTAATTGTTTCAGCACTGCT
This sequence comes from Synechococcaceae bacterium Bin_79_3, assembly GCA_009914645.1. Taxonomy (GTDB): domain Bacteria; phylum Cyanobacteriota; class Cyanobacteriia; order PCC-6307; family Cyanobiaceae; genus Synechococcus_D. The sequence goes on along the minus strand of VFLB01000091.1, from coordinate 740 downwards.
AAGTTTCAATTTAAATTGTTTATGCCTATGTTTCGCCCAGTGCTCGGTGCTTTATTTGGTGCCGCCGCCCTTGGGCTGGCGTTACCTGTAGCTGGTGCAGGTGGTGGGGTAACTATCACTAGCTATGGCCACAGCGCCCTTTTAATTCAAGGGGGAGGCAGCTCGGTGCTGCTCAATCCTTATCAATCGGTGGGTTGCGCGGCGGGTTTAACGATGCCGGCAGTATCGGCCAATGTGGTTTTAGCTAGCAGCCTTTTGCGGGATGAAGGCGCAAAGGTTGGAGCTGGCCGCTTTCTAGCAACCCCTGGTTCTTACAAATTGGCAGGCATTCGCTTTGAGGGATTTGCTGCCCCCCATGATCGGGTGGGCGGCCGTCGTTTTGGTAATGGTGTGATCTGGCGTTGGCGCCAAGGGGGGCTCGAATTTGCCCACCTAGGCGGTACAGCGGCAACGCTTAAACCAGAAGACAAAGTTCTCCTGGGTCGCCCTGATGTGTTGATTATTGGCATTGGCGGTGGAGCCAAGGTGTATTCCGGAACGGAAGCAGCAGCTGTAGTGCGGGAATTAAATCCGCGCCGGGTGATTCCTGTGCAATACCTGCGCAAGGGCAAAGCAGCAAAGGATTGCGACCAAGGCAACAACAAAGCCTTTTTGGAAGCGTTGCAGGGAATGCCAGTTAATACACCTGGTGGTGTGCTCACCCTCACACCACCCCTCGGCGATACAACCAAAATAGAATT
>VFLB01000068.1 GCA_009914645.1 Synechococcaceae bacterium Bin_79_3 | reverse complement strand
GGCCTGGATTCCGTCCAGCCGCCACCCCCGGTACAGCTGCAGGCAAAGCGCGACGTCCAGATTGGGACGACAGCGCCAAATTGGAGGCATTACGCAGTCGTACGCCGCAAAAGCAACGTCAGAAAGTTCACATCATCGGTGAAAATGACGACTCTCTAACGGCCGAAACCAGCGGATTTGCAGGCGAACAGGAAGCATTTGTATTGCAAGCGAGCCTGGCAAGACCAAGCAAACCGAGGGTTTCACCCGCAACCGGCGGAGCTAAGCCTGTTGCTTTGCGTCGACGCAAAAAAGAAACCACCCGTCAAAGACAACGGCGTCGTGCCATGGAACTGCGCGCTGCACGGGACGCGAAACAAGTAAGACCGGAAATGCTGGTGATCCCAGAAGGGAATCTCACTGTGCAAGAACTCGCAGACATGCTCAGTGTTGAAAGTTCTGAGATTATTAAATCCCTATTCTTCAAAGGAATTATTGCAACGGTTACCCAAACCCTTGATCTCTCATCAATCGAGACGGTATCTCAGGAATTTGGCGTTCCCGTGCTGCAAGACGACGTTGAAGAAGCTGCTAAAAAAACTGTTGAGATGATCGAGGAAAGCGACTTCGAACATCTAATTCGTAGGCCGCCAGTTGTAACTGTTATGGGTCATGTAGACCATGGCAAAACGAGTTTGCTTGATGCGATACGCAAAACTCGCGTAGCCGCAGGTGAAGCCGGTGGCATTACTCAACACATCGGTGCATATCAAGTTGAGGTTCAGCATGGTGATGAGCACCGCACCGTTACCTTCCTAGATACGCCGGGACACCAAGCATTTACAGCAATGCGGGCGCGTGGAACGAAAGTAACGGATGTAGCGGTACTCGTTGTGGCTGCAGACGACGGGGTTAGGCCTCAAACCCTTGAAGCAATTAGCCATGCCCGCGCTGCTGAAGTACCCATTGTTGTTGCTATTAACAAAATAGATAAAGAAGGGGCTCAACTTGATCGGGTTAAACAAGAGCTAACAGACCAAAACTTGCTGCCAGAAGATTGGGGCGGTGACACAGTAATGGTGCCTGTAAGTGCTCTTAAAGGCACTGGTATCGATTCCTTATTGGAAATGATACTTTTGGTAACTGAGGTGGAAGACCTAAAAGCCAATCCAAATCGAATGGCTAAGGGCACAGTTATCGAGGCACACCTCGATAAAGCAAAAGGTCCGGTGGCAACACTGTTAATTCAAAACGGAACATTGCATCCCTCCGATGTTTTGGCTGCTGGCCCCGTGTTGGGCAAAGTTAAAGCGATGGTGGACGACACCGGTAAGCGGGTTAAACAGGCCGGGCCATCGTCTGCCGTTGAAGTGCTGGGCTTCAGTGAAGTGCCAGCAGCGGGTGACGAGTTTGAGGTTTATACGGATGAGAAGGCAGCTCGCGCAGTTGTTGGTGATCGCGCCAGCGAGGCACGGGCAACACGACTAGCGCAGCAAATGGCCTCCCGTCGCGTATCACTTACGTCCATGTCTGGGCAGGCAAGTGAAGGGGAACTAAAAGAATTAAACCTAATTCTTAAGGCAGATGTTCAAGGTAGTGTTGAGGCAATTCTTGGCATGCTTGAGCAACTACCTCAAGGAGAAGTTCAAGTTCGAGTTTTACTTTCAGCCCCTGGAGAAATAACTGAAACCGATGTAGATTTAGCTTATGCATCAGGAGCAGTAATAATAGGATTTAATACCTCACTTGCATCCGGCGCGAAACGTGCCGCAGAAGCCGCGGGGGTGGATGTACGCGATTACGATGTTATTTATAAACTATTAGAAGACATTCAGTTGGCAATGGAAGGCCTGCTCGAGCCTGAGTTGGTGGAACAATCCCTCGGAGAAGCTGAAGTGCGGGCAGTATTTAGTATTGGCAAGAGTGCGGTAGCTGGTTGTTATGTAACAAGTGGCAGTTTGCAACGCAATTGCAAATTCCGCCTTTTCCGTGGCAAGCAACAGATATATGCAGGCGATCTTGATTCATTGAAACGCGTTAAAAACGATGTTAAAGAAGTAAATACAGGCTTTGAATGCGGTATTGGTTGTGATCGTTTTGCCGATTGGCAAGATGGTGATCGCCTTGTTGCCTATAAAATGGTTACTCAACGCCGCACGCTAAGTACCTAATGGTTGGCTGGCTGCCGCTGCTTAGCCTCGGCCTGCTACCCATTGAATTGTTATTGCTGCAGTTGATTTTTGCTGGCGGAACATCTAGCCCTGCACCACAAGTAGAGATACTTTTGCTTTGGAGCCTTGCTGTTTTGCTACCCCAACTGCAAGGCAATATGAACCTACCCATAGGTTTTTTTAAACCACTAATTGCTATAAGCCAGCTGCCTATCTTGTTTTGGCTAGATCAACGGGCAGGAGCATTTAGCGAACAAATCCCGTGGCATGGGCAGAGCCGCTTTACATGCTTGCTCTGGGCACTTGTTTTGCTTCTTGCAATGCAGTGGCAATTTAGATCAGTGCTGGGGTTGGCGATTGCGATCAAGCCAAATCAAAGCGACACTGATCAGCAAAGCAGCGGATTGGATGCCAAGGTCGCTGAAGGGAACAGCAATGCCAGAGGCACTGCGCATTGCCATGGTGGCAGTACCAACAGCAGCGGAAGCGAAAAGAGTGAACCATAAAGCCCTGCGTAGGCTGCGCCAAGGTGTACGCGCTTCCTTAAGCAAGCGTTCCCGTAAAACTGGATCAAGCGGAGAAGGCTTAGACATTTGGCGCTCTCGCTGCAGGTTGAATAACTTATCCACAATGCTAATTTGATTCGGCTGCCGGTGTAGCTCAGGGGTAGAGCAACTGATTCGTAATCAGTAGGTCGTCGGTTCAATTCCGATCACCGGCTTAATTAAGCCAAAAAACCTAAATGACAACAACAAAATTACTGCGTGTTGGATTAGCGGGGTTAGGCCGCTTTGGCAGTATGCACGCAAATATATTTCATACACTGCCAAACGTTGAACTTTTTGCAATAGCAGAGCCCCGGGCAGAACAATTGGCATTCATAGGAACTAAATACAACGTAAAGCGTCAATATAAAAGTGCTGAGGAATTAATTAATGATGATGAAATTGATGCAATCGCAATAGTTACCCCTGATGATCAGCATCATCGGCAGTGCCTAGCAGCAGTTGCAACAGGCAAACCAGTATTCATAGAGAAGCCACTTGCTGCTAACTTTGTAAAAGCAAATGAATTAATGCAAGCCGCTGAGAATAGTGGTTCAATTTTACAGGTTGGCTTCATCTTACGCTATGAATTAAATCATAGACTAATCAATCAGCAAATTAATCAAAAAGAATTTGGGGAATTAATATCAATTCGAACAAAACGGAATCTGAGCAGTTCGTGGTTTGCGGCGAATGCCGATCGCGTACATACTATTTATGAATCATCTATTCATGATCTCGACTTACTACTTTGGCTAACTAATAGTAAGCCAATATGCGTAACAGCACACGAAAGACGCCTTGGTGATCACTTATCACCAGAGGCCTGCATTGCTTTAATCAAATTTGAAAATAACTGTATTGGAATCACAGAAACCAGCTGGTTTGTACCCAAAGGGGCCCCAACCAATGTTTC
>VFLB01000050.1 GCA_009914645.1 Synechococcaceae bacterium Bin_79_3 | reverse complement strand
TCCTTGTTGCGTTAGAAGCGATTGATCAAGGCAAGGCGAAATTAAACGAAAAACTAAGCCTTAGCAAAGTTGTAGTTGGGGGCGGCTCAGGTTGGATGGGCAGCCAACCAATCGGCAGCCGCTTCAGCTTCAATGAAGTAACAACTGAAATGATTCGCGTTAGTGATAACACTGCCACCAACTTATTAATCCAAAGATTGGGCGGTAAAACGGCATTAAATGCAAGATTTCTAGAGCTTGGTTTATTAGCTACCAGCATCAAAAACTGGTTGCCAGACCTTGATGGCACAAACACCAGCAGTGCAAGGGATCAAGCCCGCGCCATTGCCCTGGTAGAAACCGGTAAGGAATTATCACCTCGCAGCCGAGATTTATTTCGTTCAGCCCTTGGCAGCTCAAAAACAGATACCTTGATCCCCAGCGGCTGGTTGCAGGGATTAGGGGGCGGCAACGACGAAGTGAACACGGCTCTGCTCTCAAAAGGCCTGAGAATTTTTAATAAAACTGGTGATATTGGGATCGCTTACGTGGATTCAGCCTTAATTGAATTACCCGATGGCCGGCGCGCTGTGGCTTCTTTCATGGTGAAGGGTCCTTTCAACGATCCCCGCAGCACTGATCTAATTCGCGCCATGGCAGCAGCCACTGCAATTGCTCTGGGGGCGAAATGAGATTTGCATTACTGCCGGCGGTTTTAATCAGCTTTTGCTTTGAAACTCTTGTGCTTCCGGTGCTGGCCCAAAGCCAAACGGAACAGTTTCGCCCTGGCCAAGTGCGGGCTTTACCCGGGCAATTAGACCGCAGCTTGATGGTGAACGACAACAATCCAGAGGTGATTAAGGGCCCTGGGATTCTGCTTTCTACCTTTGATGGCAAAAGCCGTGGGGTACCAGGTGCCCACTTAAATGTGCCCCTAGAGGGCAATTTTGAATTATTTAGCCACCACATTTTTGCCGGTTCAGGGCCGCAAGCCCAAAGCACCCTTTGGCAGGGCATCGTTGTTGGCAACCGCAGCGATAAAGCAGTAACCGTAAGGATGCCAACAGGCGCTAGTTGGTTATCTCAACCCGATGCCCCCTTTTTGCCATTACCAGGCCAAATGGAACACGATGGTTTGAGCGTATATGCAGGGCCTGGCTCCCGAGTGGCGGGTGATCTTGTTGCTGGAAACGCCCCAAGACCAGCCTGGCTACCGGCCAGCATCAGCTTGGCGCCAAATAGCAGTCAGGTGCTGTTTAGCTTGCCTATACCTGTAAAAGGTTTGGATCCATTGCTAAACGGCCGCAATTTGCAGGTGCGTTTTGAAACTGATGGCCCTATCTCACTTGCCAGCCTTGCCTTAATTAATGATACCCCCCCCAGCCCAGAGCAATTTCTTGAGCTTTTAGAGGGCGGTTTAAGCGAAAAAGAACATGCACCAACCCCAAAGGGTGCCCCGGGGGCAATGATTTATTCGCGCGTTAGCGGAGTTCAACAAGGGCGACGCTGGAAGGGTTTGTTGAGCGATCCAGGTAGCAAGGTGTTGCAGATTGGCGAGCAGCCGGTGAGTTGGCCAATTGCCAGTTTGCAAAAGGGCAGCTTTGGCACCGGCCAGGTGCAAACAGCTCCATTAGTGGCTTTCTACCCCAATACCGCCTGGGAAGCCCACGGTAACTACGGGGTGGAATACGACCTTGATCTACCCCTTCGCAACAACAACAAACAAAATCAACAATTGGCCCTGAGTTTGGAATCACCGCTAAAAAGCGATCGAAAAGAAGGGGGGCTGCGTTTTAAAAATCCAGCCGGCCCTGCAGTTTTTTTTCGCGGCACCGTGGAGCTGCGCGGATTAGATGGCAACCCCGGCCGCAGATATCAACATCTGGTATTGCGTTCGGGTGATGTGGGCAAACCCCTTGGCCTTATTACCCTGGCACCTGGGGAACAACGCAATGTGCGGGTGCGGTTGATCGTGCCAGCAGACATCACCCCAGTGCAGGTGCTTACGGTTTCACCGGTGGCTCCAGCCCCAGCTGTGAAACAATCCGAACTAGTGCCCGTTAATTAGTGGTGAGCCAGGTTCGCAAGCGCAGGGTGTATCCCTTCACCGCCATCGTTGGCCAGGCGGAGATGAAGCTGGCTCTACTGCTCAATGTGATCGATCCACGCATCGGTGGCGTGATGATCATGGGTGATCGAGGCACGGGCAAAAGCACAACAATTCGAGCTCTAGCTGATTTGTTGCCGGAAATTGATGTGGTGGCGGGTGATCCATACAACAGTTCTCCCACCGATCCAGATCTGCAAAGCGTTGAGGTGCGCAACCGCGCCGAAGCAGGGGAAGCACTGCCGGTGGAACCGCGCCAAGTGCCAATGGTGGATCTACCGCTTGGCGCTACGGAAGATCGCCTTTGCGGCACGATTGATATAGAAAAAGCACTTAGTGAAGGGATCAGAGCTTTTGAACCTGGATTACTAGCAAAAGCAAATAGGGGTTTGCTTTATGTGGATGAAGTAAATCTGCTTGATGATCATTTAGTTGATGTTTTGTTGGATTCAGCAGCATCTGGCTGGAACACAGTGGAAAGGGAAGGTATTTCTGTGCGGCATCCGGCCCGTTTTGTATTAATAGGTTCGGGTAATCCAGAGGAAGGTGAATTAAGGCCGCAATTACTTGATCGTTTTGGCATGAGCGTTGAGGTACGCACCGTGCGCAATGCCGAACAGCGGGTGCAGGTGGTGGAACAACGCAGCAGTTTTGATAGCGATCCGGATGCCTACCTTCAGCAGGTGGAAGCAGCTCAACAGCAACTGCAAAGCCAGGTGGTGGCAGCCCAGCAACGGTTATCAAAAGTGCAGTTGGATCCTGATCTACGTCTAAAGATCTCCGAGGTTTGCGGCCAGCTAAATGTGGACGGGCTGCGGGGCGACATTGTTACAAATAGGGCAGCTCGAGCCCTAGCAGCCTATGAACAGCGGCTTGAAGTGAGTGATGAAGATGTAGCTCGAGTGGTGGCTTGTTGCTTAAGGCATCGCTTGCGTAAAGATCCACTTGAAGCGGTGGATTCCGGCGAACGGGTAATAAAGATGTTTTGCCAGGTGTTTTCAAGGCCAGTGCCAAAAGATTTAAGTGAATTTGAATTAGCCCTATGCGCATCCTCGGTATAGATCCAGGTTTGGCTCGGGTGGGCTACGGCGTAATAGAAACTGGGCCGCCAATGGCAATGCTTGATTGCGGCGTTATCAGCACAGAAGCTGGCACCAGTGAGGGATCGCGCTTGGTAGAAATCGCCGCTGATCTACGTCAATTAATTCGCCGCTGGCAGCCGGATTTAGCCTCGGTGGAAAAGTTTTTTTTCTACCGCTCAAGCAACACAATTGCAGTAGTACAAGCGCGGGGGGTATTAATTATGACCCTGGCCCGTTTTCGCATACCGATTGTGGAATATCCACCGATGCAAATAAAACTTGCCCTAGCCGGCCACGGCCACGCCGATAAAAGTGATGTGCAAGATGCCGTGATGCGTGAATTAGAACTAACTGAACGGCCCAAACCAGATGATGCCGCTGACGCACTAGCAGTTGCCCTAACAGCCTGGTTTCAACGGTGAAAACATCCCTTCGCAATGAGTTAAGGCTGCTGCGCTCACAACTCAGCGCCAAAACATTTGCTGATGTAGCTAAACAAACCAAGCTAATAGTGCCAAATTTGATCAATAAACGCCCTGGCGCCGTAGCGATTTATTGGCCTTTAGCTGGTGAGGTAAATCTCTTATCACTTGCGGAAAATAATATTGAGCTGGCTTTACCGCGAGCGGAAGTGGGGGGATTGCAATTTTTCAGTTGGAGCAGCAGCACCCCGCTTACTAAAGACAGCTGTGGTATTTCCGCCCCTAATGGAAAAAATTCCCTCTCTGCAAAGCAAGTGGCGTTGATGCTGGTGCCCGCTTTAGGAATCGATCAAAAGGGCATTCGGCTTGGTTCTGGCGGTGGCTGGTACGACCGCCTGCGGGCAGCAGCCTGTTGGAGAGAGGTGCCCGCCTTGGTGGTGTTACCCCATGCATGCATAAAAGCTGAACTACCTAGTGAGCCATGGGATATTCCGTTTGCTGGCTGGATAAGTGAATTGGGGTTGCATTGGCTACAAATTTGAATAAGCGTTTCAATTTCCCTAACCAGCGCCATACCCTTGCCAGGATGAGTAGGTAAGAAACTCGAAACAGGTGTTGGTGGCTATTTCCATTTCAACTTCAGATTCTGTTCCAAATCTTGAATCCGGCAAATCCTTACCTAACGAGCCTGCAGCGGTTGCAAGCAAGCCGCAACGCTCTAATAGGGCCCTTGAACTGATGATCGGCTCAATGGTTGGCATGGTGCAAGTTGGGCGCTTAGATCAGGCCGGCGGTTTTCCTGGTTTCTGAGCGATGTTCAAAGGGTTAGAAAAGAGCAAAGCAAACATTGCAGCGTTAGCAGGGATTTCCTGTTTATTGATTGGAGCAGCGCTGCAGCCTTCAGTAAAAGCCCATGGGGTGGAAACCAACTTTTCTGGATTAGAAGCAAGCGGGCTATTGCAATTAAATTCATATTTTTCCACTGGCGAACCGCTAGTTAATGCTGAAGTGCGCTTGCAATCCCCAGATGGCAGCAAAACCCTGAAACTGGGAAGCACTGGCAGTGATGGCAGCTTTAAAGCAAAAATGCCCGCCCAAGCCAACCGCGAATGGGAGTTGGTGGTGGATGGCGGCCCGGGCCACCGCGATTATTTGGAACTAAGCCGTTCAATACTTGGCGTCAGCGCCCTAGGCTCATTGGCATTAATTGGACTCATCCGCCATGGCAAGCGGCAGCGCCGCCCTTGATGAAATAGTTGCCAAGTTAAAAGGCAGCAGTGATCCCAAACGTCGTTACGAATATGTGCTGTGGTTAGCCAAAAAATTACCGCCAGCACCTGCTGAATTGCAGTGCGAAAGCAATCGGGTTAAGGGTTGTGTGTCGCAGGTGTTTGTTGCCCCCACTGCCAGCGATAACGGCTTGCAATGGCAAGGGGAGGCTGATGCACAAATCACAAAAGGTTTGTTAGCACTTTTGATTGCAGGGCTTAATGGCCTTAGCGCCAGCGAGGTGCAAGCAATTGATCCTTGCTTTATGGCAGAAACGGGCCTCCAGGCCAGCCTCACCCCTTCAAGGGCTAATGGCTTCCTCAATATCCTGCGCCATATGCAAGCTCAAGCCGCGCATTTATAGGATCAACTCATACCGAAACGTTTAAATGGCAATTGGTATTGGTTTGCTTGGGCTTGGCACGGTGGGGGCAGGGGTGGCTGAAATCCTGCTTAATCCCAGTGGCCGTCATCCTTTAGTTGCAGAACTTGAGCTACGCCAAGTGGCCGTACGCAGCTTGGAGCGAACCCTTCCCCAAGGCATTAGCAAGGAATTGCTCTGCACTGATCCCGCTGCTGTGGTGGCAAATCCTGCGGTGGATTTAGTGGTGGAAGTTATGGGGGGAATTGAACCGGCCCGCAGTTTGATCCTGGCTGCTATCGAAGCAGGTAAACCTGTGGTAACTGCCAATAAGGCAGTGATCGCCCGCCACGGAGCTGAAATTGCGGCAGCAGCAGCGGCAAAAGGTGTTTATGTATTGATGGAAGCAGCGGTGGGGGGCGGCATCCCAATTCTTGAGCCGTTGAAACAGTCGCTTGGGGCAAACCGCATTGAGCGGGTAAGCGGCATCATTAATGGCACCACGAATTACATCCTCAGCCGCATGGCCGCTGAAGGGGCTAGCTACGCAGCAGTGCTAGCTGATGCCCAGGCCCTTGGTTACGCAGAAGCAGATCCAGATGCAGACGTTAATGGGGGAGATGCCGCCGATAAAATCGCCATTATTGTGGGCCTTGCCTATGGCGGCCTTGTTGATAGAAGCAAAATCCCCACAGAAGGGATCGCTAATTTGCAATTGCGAGATATTAACTACGCCCGAGAATTGGGTTATGTAGTGAAGTTATTAGCGGTAGCTGAACGGGTTAAAACTATTACTGATACAAGTGAAGTGCTTGATGTGAGAGTGCATCCCACCTTGGTGCCCAAAACCCATCCGCTAGCGGGGGTAAACGGAGTAAATAACGCCATATTGGTGGAGGGCGATCCTGTGGGACAAGTGATGTTCTACGGGCCAGGAGCTGGGGCAGGCCCCACCGCTAGTGCTGTGGTGGCAGACATTCTCAATATTGCAGCGATCCAACAAGTGGGAGGCCCTGCTGCCAAGTTGGATCCATTGCTTGCTGCCACTAGTTGGCGCAGTTGTTGTTTAGTTGATAGTGCAATCACAAAACATCGCAACTATGTGCGTTTTCAGGCAGCGGATCTTCCCGGGGTGATTGGTCATATTGGCAGTTGTTTTGGTGACGCTGGAGTTAGTTTGCAATCAATCGTGCAATTCCAATCCCAAGGCAGCGGTGCTGAAATTGTGGTGATCACCCATGAGGTGCAAGAAAGCAACTTTCGACGCGCCTTAGAGATGATTCTCTTGCGCGCGGAG
>VFLB01000126.1 GCA_009914645.1 Synechococcaceae bacterium Bin_79_3 | reverse complement strand
GTAATTAGCACTGCCTTGAACTGGGCTCCAAAGAGGGCGATATTGCCGCCTTTAGCCAGGATTTCAGCGGATTTTGGGAAGTAGTCGGCGGGTACTAGGGCTGGGGCAGCTAATAAGCCAGTGAGTAAGGCACCAACGGTGCCACCGATGCCATGCACCATGAAGGCATCCAAAGAATCATCGAGTTTTGTGGCCATCTTCACCCGCACGGCTATCAAACAAGCCGTAGCGGAGAGAGCGCCGATCAAAAGGGCGGGGCCCATATAAACAAAACCCGCAGCTGGGGTAATACCCACAAGGCCTGCCACCGCACCGGTTGCTGCACCAACAGCTGTTGGTTTGCCATCGGTGAACCATTCAATTAGGCACCAGGTGAGCAAAGCAGCTGAGGCAGAGGCGGTAGTGGTGAGGAAAGAGAAACCAGCACCTTTAGCAGCGAAATAGCTAGCACCATTGAAACCAAACCAACCAAACCAGAGCAGGCCAGCCCCTAAAAGAATGAATGGCACGTTGTGGGGTGGCCGCCTTCCTTCTGGATAACTGGTGCGAGGTCCAACAATTGCAGCTGAAACTAGGGCTGCCACACCAGCGGCAATGTGCACAACGGTGCCACCAGCAAAGTCGATGGCGCCAATTTCACCAAATGGTCCGATATAACCGCCACCCCAAACCATGTGGCACAAAGGGCAATAAATAAACAGGCTCCACAGCAAGGAGAACCAAAACCAAGCTTTGAAATTGATGCGTTCCACCACAGCACCGGAGATCAATGCCGGCGTGATGATCGCAAACATGCCCTGGAATAAAGCAAAGGAAGTGGCGCTGATTGCAAAGCCATCGGCAAGGGGCGCATCACCTAATTCACCACCAACTCCATTCAAAAACATGGAGCCGAGGCCACCAATAAATGGACTTTTAAAGCCAAGATCAAAAGACAGGCTGTAACCGATAACAACCCAAAGAACCCCGATTAAACCCATCAGGAAGAAGCTCATCATCATGGTGTTGAGCACATTCTTGGCGCGGGTAAAACCGCCATAGAAAAATGCCAAGCCCGGAGTCATCAACAACACCAAAGCTGAACCCATCAGCATCAATAGGGTGTCGGCGCCATCGGTGGGCATTTTGGTGAGCGCTGCCTTGGCAGAACCGGCCATCAAGGGCAGCAAGCCAGCGCCAGCGGCCAACAAAAACACGCCAGTGCGTAGCAAACTGCTGTCGTGGCGCAAGGAATGGAGAAATCCAGTTTGCTGTAAACGCCAACGGTCGATGCTTTGCATCGCCGAGGGGGGAAGAAACTGACGAGATGAAATCAATTTGAATAACAATCAAATCTGGAGGCACTATGTGAGCATCGGGATTTTTCAAATGTATAAATTGATGCAAAATGCATTTTTTTGTGTTTTTCTAATAAATTCTTGTGAGCGTTTCACCACGCTCAGCCCCCCTTCCCCTGTGGGATGTACTTAAGCCAGCTCACGTTTAGGGCGTTGCTGCCGCCAACGCAGGGCTGTCCATGTGATGAATACCAACACCAATGGCAAAACTCCCACCAATGCCAAAAGCCTAAATTCATCGGCAATTGAAGAAGCGCTGCTAGTGAGAACTTGTTCAATCACATAAAGGCCATAAAGCCCAAGCAAAATCCAGCCTTCTCTGCGGCTGATAACACCACCAGACCAAAAAATTGGTAAGCACGCCAATGTGGTGGCCACCATGATCGGAAAATCGCGATTGATCATCACCGGATCAACGCCAAGGCCCCTGCTGCCAGAAACCAATCCACACAAGCCCAAAATCACAAGTTGATTTAGCAGGTTGCTACCCACCACATTGCCAATAGCAAGATCGGGTTTACCGCGATAAGCAGCCACTAAAGAAGTAACTAGTTCTGGCATAGAAGTGCCCGCAGAAACGATCGTTAAACCGATCACTGTTTCACTAACTCCCAAGCCTTGGGCTGCTGCAATCGCCCCTTTCACTAACACCTGGGAGCCGATCACCAATAACACCAAACCCACAATTAATTTTGTGATTGCAACAGGTGTAGGCGACCCCCCAGCCTCAGCGCCGAGGTCTTCCGCCGCTTCAGAAGGCTCCTCCCTGGCGGAACGAATTTCCCAAACCAAATTGATAATTGTTCCGGCTATTAAAGCGAGGCCTGCGATCCAAGTGATCCGCCCACCAGAGGCCATACCCCAAGTGGCCATAGAAACACCAAAGAGAAGGGGAACATCGTGTTTCACTAAGCGGCTCTTCACCCGCAGTGGCATCACAGCGGCACTCGCACCGAGCACCACCAGCACATTAAAAATATTTGAACCAACAATATTGCTTACAGCGATTGCATCACCTGCACTGCCGCCTTTAAGGGTTGAGAGCAGGCTTACAAATAGCTCCGGCGCACTGGTACCCAAAGACACCACCGTGAGGCCAATCACTATTTGGGGAATACCAAATAACAATGAAAGTGCAACAGAACCGGCTACAAATAATTCGCCGCCACCAAATAGCAACAAGATGCCAATTATTATCAAGCCAAAATCAATTAGGAAAGGGGTAGTCATCAGGTTTGCAAATAACTTTTAGTTACTGCTTTAGCGGTGCAGTGCCTAGCCATTGAACTGCATTATCAGTAAAACCAAACCGGCAAGGCAGCATCTCCACCCCTGCTGCCAGAGCTTGGCGAAACAGTTGGCCATAACGGGGATCGGCGCTATCGCCAGGGGCAAACCGCAGCACATCTGCGCGGCTTAAGCATGGAATTAATACACCCCTTGCATCTGGCAGCACGCCCATTAGTTCCTCAAGGTGTTTTTGGCCTCTTTCCGTAACGGTGTCTGGGAATAAAGCCAGTTCCCCATCACTCCAGGTGGTGTTTTTCACCTCCACATAAATCGGGCGAGGATCAACCGCTTCTGGCGCAGGAGTAAGCAACAAATCAATCCGGCTACGGCGGTTGAGGCCGTAGGCCACCTCAGCGCGAATCGAGCCAATTGGCCCCAACCAGGGCTCGAGTAAACCCGCCTCAATTGTTGCCCGCAAGAGACGATTCGGCAGAGCTGTATTAACCCCTACCCAACAATTTCCGCCGCCAGCTGCTGGCACCTCCGCCTGCTCCCAGGTGTAGGCCAGCTTTCGCTTGGGGGATGGATCATGGCGTATCCGCACTTTCCCCCCAGGCAACAACACCCCTGTCATCGGGCCTGTGTTGGCGCAATGGGCGGTTACCACCTCGCCATCAGTAAGTTGCACCTCGCAAAGAAAACGCTTCCAGCGTTTGAGCAATACCCCTTCCAAAAGGGGTTCAAACTTCAACACATCAACAGCAGCCATTGCGCTAGGCCAGCGGTAAGGCCATGGTCCACCACAATCAGCTCTATTGGTTCAGCTCAATAAATGCCTTATGGCTGAAATTGCTACTCCTGCCAAAAATTTGCGGCAGATCGCCCTTGTTGTGGCGGTTGCCACTGCCCTCAGCAAGGTGGCGGGGCTTGTGCGCCAACAGGCGATCGCGGCTGCTTTTGGAGTGGGGGCCGCCTACGACGCCTTCAACTACGCCTATGTGTTGCCGGGTTTTTTATTAATACTGCTGGGGGGTATTAACGGCCCATTCCATAGCGCTGTAGTGAGCGTGATGGCAAAACAAGAACGGGCTGAAAGTGCCCGCTTGCTTGCAGCTATCAACACCCTGGTGGGTTTGGGTTTACTTGGGGCCACTGTTTTATTAGTGCTGCTGGCAGATCCCCTAATCAGCCTGGTGGGGCCGGGGTTAGATCCCGCTCTGCATGATCTCGCCGCTTTGCAGCTGCGGCTGATGGCACCAATGGCATTGTTTGCAGGCTTGATTGGCCTTGGTTTTGGCGCTTTAAATGCCGCCGATGAATATTGGTTGCCCGCCATCAGCCCCCTGCTTTCCAGCTTGGCGGTGCTACTGGGCTTAGGGCTGTTGTGGTTCCAAGCAGGCCCCGCCATCGGCACCGCCCCTTGGGCATTAGCAGGCGGCGCGGTGCTGGCTTTAAGCACCCTTGGCGGAGCCATCCTGCAGTGGTTGATCCAGCTGCCAGCGCTGGCGCGCCAGGGGTTGGGCCAATTGCGGCTCAGTTTCAACTGGAAGCAACCGGGGGTAAAGGAAGTGCTGCAGGTGATGGGGCCTGCAACCCTCTCTTCTGGGATGTTGCAAATAAACGTATATGTGGATCTCTTTTTTGCTAGCGGCATCAGTGGCGCAGCAGCAGGCCTGGGCTATGCAGGCTTGCTTGTGCAAACCCCTCTAGGAATCCTTTCCAACATGCTGCTGGTGCCATTGCTGCCGGTATTTGCCCGGCTCACCGCGCCAGAAGATCGGGCCCAACTGCTGCAACGCGTTCGCCAAGGGGTAATGCTCAGCAACGCCAGCATGTTGCCATTGGGGGCCTTAATGGTGGCCCTTGCCGGACCAATCGTTGCTTTGGTGTATGAGCGGGGCGCATTTAATGCCAATGCCGCCAGCTTGGTGGTGGGGATTTTGATGGCTTACGGGGTGGGGATGCCCGCCTACCTCAGCCG
>VFLB01000095.1 GCA_009914645.1 Synechococcaceae bacterium Bin_79_3 | reverse complement strand
TTTGCAAAAGACGGAACAATCTGAAAGTTATCCGCTGTTAGCGGTTTCTCAATCCCGCATACAAGACATCTTCTGCTGGAAGCATTTATCAAATGAGGTAGCGCCTATTGACGTTTAGTTAATAGTGAAATGTACTGCAACTTTCTGCATCGCTCTACCGCATTCTTCATCACTCTTCATCACTCTTCATCAGCACACTCCTCATGCCGTGCCACCCACTGAGAACAGCGCTTTGTTAAGTGCTCGCCTTGGGTGATAGAACCCTGATTAATCGGGCAGGCATCAGATATCAATCAATACGTATGCATTACTTGCATTGAGGTGGTTTGGTCAAGGAGTCCATTGAGACCCTTTGCGCTGTGGCAATCGCCACCAGCAAGCAGAGCAATTAGCAACTAGTTTGATCCTGAGAGTTCATAGGCATCAATGAAGCGTTTGCTATTCCTTGCTCTAACCGCTGGAACCCTGCTATCAGCGACTGAAACATCAAACTAAAATAAGCAGAACTTTTTAAACCTCGGGATCTTCTTAAAGTGAGTGCTGCAGAAGAAAAGCAGCGAGATTGCTCAAAGATCTTTTTTCAGCAAGACTTCGATTCAACAACTTCTTAAATGTCATATCAGACACCGTGATGGTGATGCGATGCGGAGAACCTGAATGGTTATCAACCAATTTATCCTTGTCGATCACTAAACCATTGACGCAAACAGAACAGAGACTAAAGCGAAAATATGTAGCAAATCAGTATTCTTCCTATAGATAAAACTGTTCTAGATCGAAGCGTTCTGCGCCTTGGATAACCATGGCGGCAGCAATCTCGCTGATAGATCGACCAGTCCTATCGCTGATCCGCTGCAGGTACGCAAGGACCTCTTGTGAAACCTCTACGTCGATGCGCCCAGGGAAATCCTTGGAATCGGGTTGGAGGCGACTGACATCTTTGCTCTCATCAACCATGGGGCAGCACCAGATGCAGTGAATGTTTGGCACTCGCCCCGTAGAACACGGATCTACGAAGTAGTTAGATAATTTTAGGAGGGTGACGCCTTTTGGCGTGTCATGGATAATTAACCTCACTGCATCACTCTGCATCAGACTGCCTCAGCGCACCACCCCTGCCGAACCTCCCGTCTGGGGAATCAGACCATAACGCCTAGAAAGAATGAATAAAAAGAAAAAACTAGGAGAGAATTACGAATTTTGCTTGTTATTTACGCTTCTGCTTCATCAACAAAAACAAGTTAAATTCCTCTTGAGTAAAGGTTTTTTGTTTTCTCGACTCAGGATCGCAATTATTACAATAATAAGAAAATCCCTTTTGAAAAGACGGCACAATCTGAAAGTTATCCACTGTTAGCGGTTTCTCGATCCCACACACAGGACATCTTCTGCTGGTAGCATTTGGCAATTGGAGCAGCACCTGTCGACGTTTCATTACATATCAATTTTTATTATATCATTCTGCATCACTCGGTATCAATTAGCACACTCCTCCTTCCGTGCAAACCACTGAGAGCAGCGCTTGGTGAGGTGCTGCCCCTGATTAATCAGACCATACCTCCTACAAAAATTGACCAAAAAAGACAAAACCAGGAGAGAATTACGAACTTTGACCGTCGTCTACGGATT
>VFLB01000260.1 GCA_009914645.1 Synechococcaceae bacterium Bin_79_3 | reverse complement strand
GCAGCGATTAAGGCTGCCACCAAGGCCAAAGCTGCCAGTTGCGGTTGCAGCACTCGCTGTTGAGGTTTTGTTAAGCCGCTGAAATGCCAGTCGCTCAGGCTATTTCCGCCGCTGATGCTGATCCATAGGCAGGCGGCCAAACCTACAAGCAATTGCATAATTAATACGCTGAGCACTAGCCGCAAGGCGGGCAATTGCAGCACTGTGAAGCTCAGATCTAAGCCTGTAACTGGATCTCCCTGGCCAAAAGGGGCTGCCATTAGTGCAGGCAGCCAAAGGCTCCAGCCCCGAGCCAGGGCAGTGGCTGATGCCACAAGAGCTGCTGCTAATGCCACCCGCAGGGTGGAAAGGGGCCAGCGCAGCAGTGGAAATAACAGGGCTACCGCCAGGCTTAAGAGCAGGCCCGCAGGTAAGTCTGTGAGCATTGGAAAGCCGCTCAACACCTGATCGTTAAAGGGGGCGTTGATCAAGCCACGTGCTTGGGTTAATAAATAAGTAAGCCCGAGTAAGAGCAGCCCTAGTAGTAAGGCCAATACAAAAGTGAAGCTCCACCCCTTTAAGGCTATTAAGCCCCCTTGCTGCGTTGAACTTTTGCTGCGCAGATTCCAGCATCGTTGCAGTTGTTGCAGCTGCAGCGGAATTCCCAATCCCAATGCGGTAATAAATGCCAAGCCCTGAACAGTCCAGCGCCTGAGCAAAAGGTTCTTGAAGCCAAATTGCTCAAACCAAGCCAGTTCTACCCAGAGCCTTGGTACAACAAATAAAAGCAGCAATATTGCCGCTAGAAGGCTTAAAAATGCTGCCCGTTTAGAGCCTGAAGAAGCGGTAGCAGCCATGGAGCGAGATTAAACAAAACCTGGCCAGTAGCAAGCAGTTGGTTTGAGCTAATACCCAACTGCCGGAGTCGGGATTAAATGATGCGTTCGATTGGCGCTGCTAGCTTTAGCCAATACATTTTTCAGCCGTGACGTCTACTCTCGCCTCGGTTACGTTCAAAGGCTTGCGTTGCAAGGAATGCGGCCATGAATACGGGG
>VFLB01000248.1 GCA_009914645.1 Synechococcaceae bacterium Bin_79_3 | reverse complement strand
TCTGTAAACGACTACGGTTTTGAGTTGCTAGCGCCTAAGGGCTATCCATTTGAAGAATTATTTGAAATTTATAGTGATGAATTGCTTTCAAATGTTGATTTAGATATTGACTTAGAACAGGCAATAAACCTATCAGAGTTATGCCGCCGCCGTTTTCGAAGCATTGCTCAAATTAGTGGTTTAGTGCTAAATGGATTTCCAGGAAAAAGCAAATCAGGCGGACAATTGCAGATAAGTGCAGCACTTTTGTTTGATGTATTTAGTCGCCACGAACCAAGCAATCGCCTACTTGCTCAAGCAAAATCCGAAGTGCTTACTGAACAGTTAGATCTGCCAAGAATCACTGATGCCCTGCAACGCTTAAAAAGATGCAAACTGCGCTTGGAACGCACTGCAAGGCCGTCTCCTTTTGCCTTCCCCCTGCTCGCAGAACGATTAAATAACCGTATGAGTAATGAATCACTATTGCAACGGCTGGAAAGATTGCGTCAAGAAGCTGAACGGGCAGAAAATTAACGTGTTATTTCACTGGCGTGACAAAAAATTGGAATTACTGGGAGAAAAAGCTGCCTGGGATCCTCTGCAGAAAATCTTATTTTTAGCAGATTTACATTTAGGCAAGGCAGAAACTTTTCAAAGTTATGGCATTCCGTTTCCTAGTGATGGCGATTGCAGCACATTGAACGATCTATTAAATCTGGCCCATCAATTGCAACCAGAGCAGGTGATGGTGCTTGGTGATTTAATTCATAGCAATCTTGGCCTTACCCCTGAATTGAGGTTAAAACTTAAGGCTTTACCGGAATTACTTGGTTGCCCATTACGCCTTATTGGTGGCAACCATGAACAGGGCAGCTGGATAGAAGGATTATGCCAAGAACCATCACAGGCCTTAGGGGGCTGGTGGTTAAGCCACATACCAGAACCACGGGCAGGGCTTTTAAATATTTGCGGACACCTTCATCCGGTAGCAGTAGTTGGCGGAGGCGCCGATCGCTTGCGGCTGCAATGTTTTAGCTATAGCAAAAAGTATGAGCGGCTTGCACTACCGGCATTTGGTCGTTTAACGGGAGGCCATCCCTGTTCAAAAGATGAAAAAATATGGCTCGTAGCAGATGGCTCTGTAATGGAATGGAAGCAAAACTAGTTGTACTAGCAAATTAGTTCAACCATTAAAAAGCCCCCGCGTTAGCGGGGGCGATTCTTGCTTATTTAACAAATCTATGATTTGTTTATTATCAACCGATTGCAGGGGCGGTTAGTGCTACTGGTGCACTTTCAGCTGCTGCAAGGTCAAGCGGGAAGTTATGGGCATTACGCTCATGCATTACTTCCAT
>VFLB01000307.1 GCA_009914645.1 Synechococcaceae bacterium Bin_79_3 | reverse complement strand
GCACTCACCACAGCAGTTTTTGCACCGGAATTGGTAGTTGCCGTTGTAGCAGCGCCACTACCTGATCCCACCTTGATACAACCGTTGGCATTGCGGCGCAGCCCCTGGAAACGCAAGCTGGAACGCTTTTTGGTTAATTCAATCGCCCGCTTGCTGCCACTGGGCCCCTTGATCGCGTTGCTACGCCAACCGCTGCTGCTGCGGCTAGGGATCGGCAGCGCTTATTCAAATCCAGCCCGTATCAATCAAGAGCTTGTCAGATTGATCCAGCAACCGGCCCGCCGCAGCGGCGCCCCTGGCGCTCTTGCTGGCATGGTGCGGGGTATGGCCCTAAGACCTGGAGCAGCTACAGCGCCGCAACTACTGCCGAGGTTGAGCTGCCCTCTTCTATTGCTATGGGGCAAGCAAGATCGCCTGGTGCCAGTTCAAATCAGTAAAAAAGTATTGGCTTACGCTCCAAAAAACCGTTGTGAGCTGCAGCGGATTGAAGGAATCGGGCATTGCTTCCACGATGAAGATCCAGAACGCTTTAACCAGCTGGTTTTGAATTGGCTCAAATCAGGGAACATCAGCGCCTAGGTTTAAGGCGGCCAAAGCAATGGCGATGAAGCACACCCTTTCGGTGTTAGTAGAAGATGAATCCGGTGCCCTTAGCCGGATTGCAGGATTGTTTGCCCGTAGGGGGTACAACATTGAAAGCCTTGCCGTGGGACCAACAGAGCAACCTGGTGTATCTCGGCTCACCATGGTGGTAGCCGGCGATGATCATGTGTTGGAGCAAATGACAAAGCAGCTCCTCAAATTAGTAAACGTGCTGGAAGTGATTGATCTTTCCCAAATACCAGCCGTAGAAAGAGAGCTAATGCTGTTGAAAGTGAAGGCTGATGGCAGCAGCCGAGGTGCTGTATTTGATCTGGTTCAGGTGTTTAGGGCCAAGGTTGTTGATGTGGCTGATGAAGCACTCACCCTTGAAGTGGTGGGAGATCCAGGCAAACTTGTAGCCCTTGAACAGCTGCTCAGGCCATTTGGCATCCTTGAAATTGCCCGCACCGGCAAAGTGGCATTACAAAGGGCTTCTGGGGTGAATTCTGAATCGTTAAGGCTGCGCAATTCAGATAGCTATGTGCCCACCTGAAGCACTTCAGCTTTACGCAAGCGATCACCTTGCACGATCAAATCAACTACAGGCATACCCTCTATTACACGGCCAAATACGGCATAGCGCCCATCTAATTCAGGTAAATCGCTCAGGGCTATATAAAACTGAGCGCTAGCTGAATTTGGATCTTGGGAGCGGGCCATCGCCAAAGCGCCGCGGTAATGGGGTAGCGCTAATTGATCTGTCACCCTTGCACCGCTGATGGGGCGTCCATAGCGAGGGGAGGCTTCAGAGCTCAGCTTCACCTCAAGGGGAATAAAGCGGGGAGCGGCAGAGGCTGGATCAAGGAAATTACCAGTGCCAAACAGGCTGGGTGACACCCCAGCTTTTGCTGATTGGGGATCGCCACCTTGCACAACGAAGGGGCTGGGTTGTTTTACAACCCGATGGAAAACTGTATTTGTGTAGGCGCCCCGTTTTACTAAATCAAGAAAATTCCCGGCCGTTAGCGGTGCGTTTTTGCCATCTAGCTCAATAACAATCCGTCCACGATCGGTTAACAGCGCAATTCGAGCAGTGCTTTGCAAGCACGGACTAGCGCTCTGGCTGCAACCCGCATCATTGAGCGCCGCCGGCGAAGAGCAAGCGGGCAACCAAAAAAGAGCAAGCAAACTCAATAAGGCAGGAAAAAAACGCTTCATACCCCCTCCAATGGAACACCTAGATAACGGGCAAGTTCAGCGCCCCCCTGCTCAAGTTCAGCAAGGGCAATTGGTTCACCTACCCGGGTAAGGGGTAGGTCGCGGCGGCCCCGCAATTTGAGCGCTAAGCGGCGCCGGGGGTTTAGGCCGTCACGCACCTCAACCTTTACTGATTGCACATCAGCGCAGGGGATAGTAAAACTTATTAATTGGCGAAATCCACGGCGTTCGATTGTGATCAAATTCGCTTCTTTATCAAAATTGTTAAACCCAGAGCCCACATCAATGCCAATCACAATCCATAAATAGGTGCTTAGAAGCACTGCAGCCAGGCCATAGCCCCCCATTATCAAACCCTGGGGCACAAAAAAGAGCGCTGCAGGGTGCCCCACCGGCAATAAATCACGGCCTAAATAACTGGAGAGGCTGGTAAGCAAAAAACCGATGCCTCCAGTGGAAACCAACACTGCCATCAAGATGTTGGAGGGGCGGCGGGAGCCGAGTACCGATTGATTAATTGGTATCGCCAAGGAATAGGCAGCTGTGGTGGTTGCATCCTGCCAAAGCACAGCGAAACATCAGCAAAAATATCTCGCGAATGAGTAAATCTACTTAAACATTTAAACAGTAGAAGAGTTTCAGCACGTTTCCATTTGCCGCATACCCCCCAAAAACGTTGTTACCATCGCCAAGTATCACTCCACTATTAATGACGATCGCCCTAGGGCGCGTTAGCCAGCGCGGATGGTTCGACATCCTCGACGACTGGCTCAAGCGCGACCGCTTCGTATTTGTTGGTTGGTCTGGTTTGCTGCTTT
>VFLB01000154.1 GCA_009914645.1 Synechococcaceae bacterium Bin_79_3 | reverse complement strand
TGAAGCAGCTGCTCCATGGGGATGATCTATCAGCGCATCTGCTAATGAGCTGAGCGGCTTGCTGATGGCTAACTCCCTTAAAGATATTTAGAAATCGTGCTGGCCAAGGTGTTTTTGGGTACGGCACCAACTACGGTATCTACTTTTTGACCACCTTTAAAAACCATCAAGGTAGGAATACTGCGAATTCCATATTGACTAGCAACATTTGGATTCTCATCGGTATTCAGCTTCATCACCTTGATGCGGCCTTCAAATTCCTTGGCAATTTCATCAACGATTGGGGCAACCATGCGGCATGGCCCGCACCAAGGGGCCCAGAAATCAACCAACACAGGAACATCGCTCTGCAGCACGTCTTGGTCGAAAGAGGCATCAGTAACGGCAGCGGCGCTCGACATTGCTAGTTGGGAAACGATATCCAAATCTAGCAACGCAGTTAGCAAAGGCCCGTTGCTGAAGCGTTGCGTTACTGAAGCGTTGTGTAAGAACAAAGCCCGGACGCGCCGGGCGGGTGGTGTGAGGAGTGTGAGGCCGAAGCCACACTCTTCCATGCTACGGCCTCTCTTATCAAACTTTTTTTATTTACCCATTCCCAATTGCTGCGCTTTTTGATACACCTTGCCCTCAGTTAGCAAGGATGGGGCCACCACCACCTCCACCTGCTGCATTTCTTTAATGGTGCGGGCTCCAAGGGTGCCCATTGAAGTGCGGATGCAGCCCAATAAATTCTGGGTGCCGTCGTCGAGATTGGCCGGACCTCGCAAAATTCGCTCAAGGCTGCCGGTGGTGCCCACCTTGATGCGGGTGCCCCTTGGTAATACGGGGCTTGGCGTGGCCATTCCCCAGTGAAACCCCCTACCTGGGGCTTCCGCGGCCCGGGCAATCGGTGAACCGATCATCACGGCATCAGCGCCGCAAGCCAGGCATTTACAAATATCCCCTCCGGTAATAATTCCGCCATCGGCAACGATTGGAACATAGCGACCACTTTCTTTTTCATAGTCGTTGCGGGCAGCAGCGCAGTCGGCAACGGCAGTGGCTTGGGGGATGCCGATCCCGAGCACACCGCGGGAGGTGCAGGCAGCTCCAGGCCCTATCCCCACCATTACGGCTGCAGCGCCGGCCCTCATCAGTTGCAGCGTTACCTCATAAGTAACGCAATTGCCGATGATTACAGGGAGCCCCATGGTGCGACAAAGGTTTTCCAGATCAAGGGTTTCCTGCCCTTCAGGCCCCTGGTGATCAGTGCTTACCACGGTGGCTTGCACAAAAAATAAATCCGCCCCTGCTTCTGCTACAGCCTTACCAAATTTCAATGCAGCCATTGGGGTTGCACTCACAGCCGCAATTCCACCGGCTTGTTTGATTTCAGTAATCCGTTGGCGGATCAGTTCTTCTTGTACCGGTTGGCTGTAGAGCTCCTGCATCAAGGTCACAAAATCCTCCTTCCCCACCGCTGCAATGCGATCGAGCACTGGATTCGGATCGCTGTAGCGGCATTGAACCCCCTCCAGATTGAGCACTCCGAGGGCGCCTAGGCGGCTTAATTCCGCCACCATCGCCGCATCAACCACCCCATCCATGGCGCTAGCGATAATCGGAATCTCTCGCTTAAAACCGCCTACGTGCCAGCTGCTATCAACAACCGCTGGATCAACGGTGCGTCCGCCTGGCACCAGAGCAATTTCATCGATCCCATAGGCGCGACGCACAGTGCGGGAACGACCTAGTTGAATATCCACGGAGTGGCCTCTGCTTACGTAAGGCTCAAGTTATCAATCAGCCGTCGTTTGGGCTGGTATTCAACGTTATTGGCGCCCTGAAAATGAACTCCAAGCGCTGCTTATGCGGCCAATAAAGAGCTTTCGCTCATCGCTTTTCACTAATTTTG
>VFLB01000085.1 GCA_009914645.1 Synechococcaceae bacterium Bin_79_3 | reverse complement strand
TAACCTTTTAGATTTGCAAGGGAAAATCAACACAAATGGGCTTATTTATGCTGATTTACTTCAGGCTTAATCTCATTTATTGCAAATAAGCCAAGTTTTTTGCCACCGCCAGGGGGCTAGCGCAGCCCAAGCCTTGTTGGGCAAGCCTCATGCCCGCTAGCCCATGGCGCAACCCCGCTAGGGCTAGCAATTGCCCGGAAATTGCGTTGGAAAATTGCTTTTCGCTTGCCACGCCAAGGGCGCCAAGGCCGCCGGCATAGCCAGCGAGCACATCACCCATGCCCGCCCTTGCGGCCCAGGCACTGGTTTCCAAAAGCTGATAGCAGCAACCCTCTGGGGTTGCGATGCAACTGTGGGCGCCCTTCAAGAGCACCTGGGCACCCGTTAGTTGTGCTGCTGTTTTTGCTGCTTCCAGCGGTGCTTGCCCTGCCAATTGGGGAAACAAGCGCGTGAATTCGCCTTGATGGGGAGTGATCCAGGTGGGGCCATGGCGGTTAGAAAGCCATGGGATTACCTGCTTTCCCATCGCCAAGTGATTCAAGCCATCGGCATCGAGCAGCAGCAAGCCAGGAAATTCTTGGAGCCCAGCCGGAAAAGTTGCTGTTGTTCCTAAGCCAGGCCCCACCACCACGGCATCCAAGCGCTCTAAGCCCTCAGCCCTAGAACGCCAGAGCACGTGGGGAAGCAGTTGCTCTAGCTGCTTGCCTTGGCCTTGCTCTAGCGCCGCCTCTAGCCAGCCCACACCGCTGGCACTGGCTCCTTCAAGGCTTAAACGGGCTGCGCCCGGATACCTATTGCTACCGGCAATAATCCGCAACCGGCCGCGGCCGTTTTTAGAGGACCAGGCATCTGGTATCGGCTGGGGTGCCATGGGGCCATAGGCATCTTTTCCCCAAAGCCCCAACACCGCTTTGCTGCCAATGGTGACAAGCAAAGCCGCTGGCAAATTCAGCTCGATCCGTTCCTGTTCACCCACCCAAGCCATGGCACTGTCTTGCCATAGGCCTTGTTTCCACAGGCCTACCACCAGGCTGCGACTGCAACGGGCAGCCCCTTTTCCCAGCAATACCCCCCTGTCGCTACACAGGCCACTGGGACCATCAATGCTCCAGATTTCAGCGCCGCAAAGTTGGCGTTGCTCCAGGGTGTGAGCCACTGTTTCAGGCAGGGCTTGGCTTTGACCGATGCCAAATATTGCATCGAGCCATAGTTCCGTTCCTGTGGGATCAGGGGGCTGCTCCAGCTTTGGCAGCCCCAGCCATAGGCAATGGCGCAAATGGGCAGCCGTGAGTGGTTTGTGTTCAGCAAAGGGACTCCAGATCCGCACCGGCCAGCCCGCCAGCCACAGTTCCCTTGCCAAAACCAAACCATCACCGCCGTTATGGCCTGGCCCCACCAACACCACTACCCCACGGCTGCGCAGGCCTGCTTCTGCTTTTAGGCGTTCGGCTAAAGCCAAACCGGCTTTTTCCATCAAGGCCGCCACCGGTAGGCCGCTATCAAAAAGTTGTTGCTCCAATTGCCCCATCTGGTTGGCTGTAACCAATAGGTGGTTGGCGTTTGCTGCGGGCCACACCATGGAAGAGGCAACATGGGTACATGACTACTTTGTTGCCAACCGCAAGTGCGACCCCCGCCGTGGAGGCAGCGCTTGAGCGTTTGCGTAGCTTCCCCGGTGAGAAAGCGATTGCCGTTGGCCTTTCAGGTGGTGTTGATAGTTCCCTTACGGCGGCCTTATTGCAGGCGGCTGGCTGGCGGGTGGAAGGCCTCACCCTCTGGCTTATGAGTGGCAAAGGCGCCTGCTGCGCCGAGGGGTTAGTTGATGCTGCAGCCCTTTGCGAATCCCTCGCGGTTCCCCATCATGTGGTGGATTCACGCGAAGTTTTTAAAAAGGAAATAGTTGAATTTTTATTGGAAAACTATGTTGCAGGGCTTACGCCATTGCCTTGTTCCCGTTGTAATCGTGCGGTGAAATTTGGCCCGATGCTTGCTTGGGCTGAAAAAGAACGGGGGCTTAAACGTTTAGCCACAGGTCATTACGCCCGCTTGCGATATTGCAGCAGCGGCCGCACCCAGTTACTAAGAGGCTTAGATAGCCATAAAGATCAAAGTTATTTTTTATACGATCTACCTCAAGCAATCCTTTCGAATTTGGTTTTCCCCCTTGGCGAACTCACCAAAATCGAAACAAGGCAGGAGGCCAGCCGTTTGGGCTTACGCACTGCTACGAAAGCTGAAAGCCAGGATTTATGCCTAGCTGATCACCACGGCTCGATGAAAGCTTTTCTTGATGCCTACCTGCCAGAGCGGCCGGGGCAAATCGTGCTTGCCGATGGCACGGTGGTTGGTAAGCACGACGGCATTGAGCACTTCACAATCGGTCAACGCAAGGGGCTGGGGGTGGCATGGAGCGAGCCGTTGCATGTAGTGCGGCTTGATGCTGCGATGAATCAGGTGGTGGTGGCAGGCCGTAAAGATGCGGGCCGTAGTTTTTGCACGGTGGCGGCGCTTAATTGGGTTTCGATTGCTGCGCCATTAGAAGCTTTTGAAGTTGAAGTGCAAGTGCGTTATCGCAGTGCGCCTGAATTAGCGATACTCACCCCGTTATCAGAAAGCTCTTGCCAATTGCAATTTAAGGAGGAGCAATTTTCAATTACCCCTGGCCAAGCGGCGGTGTTCTATGCCGGGGAAGTGTTATTGGGTGGAGGCTTAATTCAATTGGACACCGGTATTTAAAGTAGCTAACTAAAAAGCTACCAATGGGGATCATTAGCGAATTCCACCTGCAGGCAGTTGCTGCTATCAATGGCAACTGAGCTAATGCATGCCCTGATCACATTCCCATTAACTTCGATTTCACAGGCCCCGCAGCTTCCGCCAAGGCATCCGGTGGGGATTGGGTTCTTAGCTGCTTTTGCCAATACCAACCAATCGTCTCCGGGCGTTGCTTGGCTTATTAATCCGTTTGGCCATCGGATTGTGACTGAAGTCTTTTTATTTGGGATAGCAGTCATTTAAGGCCTAAGTAAAGGTTCAATATTTACATGGGCTTCAAAGGCATCAGCCAGGCGATCAAGCAAGCGGTCCCGTTGCTTGCGGTGGTGCGTTTGTTGTTCACTTAATAAAGCCAAGCCTTTACGTTTGCGTAGTTGATTTAACCAGCAACGCCGCCAAATTCCATTTTCAAATATTCCATGCAAATAGGTGCCTGCCACCACACCGCCAAAGCTGCCATAGGGCAACCAATAGCCTAAATCTGGATCGCTTGCTATCGGGAATATCTGCTCAGCTTCTGTGCGTATAGAACTGCTACTGCCGCGATGAAGTTCAAAACCTTCAATCTGTATTCCCCCCCTCGGCCATAGGGCATTACTGCAACGTTGTTGCAATGCTTTAATGCAGCCGTAATCAGTATTAAGCGGCAGTAAATCCAGGCCACACTGGGATGAATTGTTGATGTCTTTACCCTCTAAGGCATCAGGATCATTCAATCGCTTCCCCAGCATTTGCATACCACCGCAAATACCAAATATATGGCCGCCATTATTTACATAATTACGTAATTCAGCGGCAATATTACTTTTTTGCAGTTGTTTTAAGCCAGTCATAGTTTGTTTGCTGCCGGGCAAGATAACAGCTGCTGGATTTCCTAAAGGTTCACCCGGGGTAAGCCATCGCAACTGCACGCTTGGTTCAGCTTCTAAAGGATCCAGATCAGAAAAATTACTAAGCGATGGCAACTTAATCACCACAATTTCAATTTCGGCGCTTGCTTTGCGTTTACCTCGCTCTAGGAGATCAAGTGAATCTTCCGGCGGAAATAGTTCATCAAGCCAGGGCATCACCCCTAATACCGGAATCCCGGTGTTTTGCTCAAGCCAGCGGCGCCCTTCATCAAAAAGTTCGCGGCGGCCGCGAAAACGGTTGATCAGTAGCCCCCGAATCAGTGGCCGCTCCACCGGCCGTAATAAGTCCAAGGTGCCCACCAATTGGGCAAATACTCCACCCCGTTCGATATCTGCCACCAGGATGCAGCGGGCCCGCAGAAATTGGGCCAAGCGCAAATTGGTTAGATCACGGGCTTGCAGATTTACCTCCACAGGGCTGCCAGCCCCCTCCAGCACCAGCCGGCCGCCTGGATGTGCGGTTTCTAGCTGGCTAAGGCCGCTGCGAATTGCAGCCCATCCCGGCTTAAACCAATCGCGGTAGTAATGCTCGGCGCGGGCTAGCCCCACCGATTGCCCCATATGGATTAATTCACTGGTGCTGTCGCCTTGTGGCTTTAGCAACACTGGATTCATGCTGTGATGAGGCTCTAACCCTGCGGCCCAGGCTTGCAATGCCTGGGAGTAGGCCATCTCGCCTCCGCTTTGATCTACCCAAGCGTTATTGCTCATGTTTTGCCCCTTAAAGGGCACGGGTTGTTCGCCGCCACGCTGCAAGAGCCGGCAAAGGGCAGTGGTCAT
Organism: Synechococcaceae bacterium Bin_79_3; assembly: GCA_009914645.1. Classification (GTDB taxonomy): domain Bacteria; phylum Cyanobacteriota; class Cyanobacteriia; order PCC-6307; family Cyanobiaceae; genus Synechococcus_D. The sequence goes on along the minus strand of VFLB01000085.1, from coordinate 1,255 downwards.
TAATGATTTTCCAGCCCCACTACTGGTGCCAAGCACCATCAAGGGAGCGAATCTATTGGCAGATTTCAAAGCCGAGGCCAATGGCGCCTAACCCAATGGCGCAGGCGGCTTAATTTTGTTGTTGAGGGAATTTCACCTGGCCACTGGTTAAGTAATTCGGTACCCATAGGGGTTAAGCGCACCCGATGGGTAAGCCCTTGACCATCCACTTCTCGCCGTAATACACCAAGTTTAATTAGCCAACAAAAGATATCTTCTGCGGCATTAGTTGTAAGTGGATTTTCGTAACAGCTGGCATTTGCGCACACCTGCTGGCTGCTTAGCGGTTCAGCCGCGGCGAGTTCATAAAAAAAACGCCGTAAAGTTAAGCAGCGCAATGCTTCTGCCGCACGCGCTAAGGAATGGGAGCTACAGCTGGAATTAGAACTGCTTTGCATGAATCAACCCTAAACAATCCTGTTGATGGAACTGCTACTCGCTTCTGCGTCCCCCTCCCGCCGTCGGCTCCTGGAGCAGGCTGCAATACCCCATCGCGTGCAAGTAAGCGGTGTGGATGAAGATGCGATCCAAAATCCAAACCCGTTGCAATTGGTGCAAGAACTCGCAGCAGCTAAAGCCAAAGCAGTGCAACAAATTCTCTTAAATGAAAAACCGCTAAATCCCCCTGGTCTTGGTATTTTGGCCTGTGATTCACTGTTTGAATTTAAAGGGGAGATATTTGGTAAACCAAAAGATGCAGCTGATGCCATTCAGCGTTGGCGCTGCATGGCAAATCATTGGGGCATGCTGCATACCGGCCATTGTTGGCTAACGAATGGCGGCGGAGAACACAGGGCAATTGTTAGCACTAAGGTGCAATTTGCAGCAGTAACAGAGGCTGAAATTATTGCCTATGTAGCAACTGGTGAACCGTTGCAATGCGCTGGCTGTTTTGCTGTGGAAGGTCGCGGCGGCTTAATGATAGAACGTATAGAAGGCTGTATTAGTAATGTGATTGGCCTTAGTTTGCCGCTGCTTCGCAGCTGGTTGAATTTGGAATCAAACCATCAGTAGTTAATAAAAAATTTAGTTAATAAAAAACCCCCGCAAAGCAGGGGTTGATTAGTATTAATATAGATTTAGTAAATCTGATTTATTGAATTAGATTTACTAAATTAATCAAGATCAGGCATTGCCAGAGTTGGCTCTGCCTTGCGATCAATTCCCTTCTCAAATCCAGCGGCTGCAGCTCTAGAGCGGCCAGCGTGCCAGAGAT
>VFLB01000047.1 GCA_009914645.1 Synechococcaceae bacterium Bin_79_3 | reverse complement strand
CACTCAACTTTTCACCATCCAACTTCACCCCGCCGCCTTGGATCTGCCGCTTTGCTTCACTGCTGCTGCAAATACCAACGGCACTGAGCAAATAAAAGACCTTGGCTGGAAAATTCACGTCCCCAAGTGAAACCTCCAGCACCTCCGCTGCTGCTGCCCCATTGCCAGCAGCACCAGCCACTAGGTTTGCGGCATCAGCTTGGGCAGCGGCGGCGGCCTCTGGTCCATGGCGCAAACGGGTTATTTCCAAAGCCATCGCCTTTTGACGCTCCCGTGAATTATTTGGTAACGCTGCCAAATCCAAATTAGTTAAGAGGGTTAAATACTCCTCCACCACCGCATCGGGTACCTTTTCCAATTTGGAATACATCGATAGGGGATCTTCCGTAAGTCCCACGGTGTTACCCAGGCTTTTACTCATTTTCTGAACCCCATCAAGGCCGGGCAGAATTGGCAGCAGCAGGCCAAGTTGAGGTTTCAAGCCAAAATGACGCTGCAAATCTCTACCCATTGCCACATTAAATTTTTGATCTGTGCCCCCCAATTCCAGATCGGCTTTTATCGCAACTGAGTCGTAGCCTTGCAACAGCGGATATAGAAATTCATGGAGCGAAATCGCAGTGCCATTTTCATATCGGTTAGCAAATTCTTCCTTTGCAAGCATCTGCCCAACCGTGCTTAAAGCTAAAAGTTCGATAACTTTTGGCAGATTTAAATCTGAAAGCCATTCACTATTACGGCGCACCTCTAGCCGGCCCGGAGTATCAAAATCCAAAAGGGATAATTCCGGATCTTGCCCTTGCCCTAGCTGTTGCAAATAAGTATTGGAATTTGCCTCTACCTCTTCAACACTAAGTTGAATTCTGGTGGATTTTTTACCACTCGGATCACCAATGCGCGCAGTGAAATCACCGATTATTAATATTGCTGTATGGCCGGCATCTTGAAAAGCCCGCAGTTTACGAAACAGTATTGAGTGGCCTAGGTGAATAGTGCTGCCGGTGGGATCAATTCCAAGCTTTACCCGCAACGGTTTGTTTTGCAAAGCTGTTTCTGCAGCATCGGCTGGAAAGAGATCAGCCACTCCGCGGCTAAACCAGTTGGGGATGCTTGCAACTGTCAAGATTCCGCCTCAAGCTGGGTTTTCATCCTCTCAAGGGTGAGATTCATCTGTTGAAACATCTGCTCTGGGGTTATACCAAATTGACTCAATTGAGTGCGTAATTGCTCTACTGTGAGTTTTGCTTGAAAATCTTCAGATAGTTCGAAACGCTTCATAAATACGCGATAGCGATCCATGAGTTCTTCCATTCTGCCAATGAAAAGTTTTTTACCTTCACGGTCAAACTTTCCGTATTCGCCACCCAGCTGCATCAGCGACTGGTAATCAGCAAAGAGGCGCTTTGCCTCATCTTGAACGATTTCGGATTCAAAAAAGCCCATAGGCTGCCGAGTTAAGCCGCCATTCTGGGCGTCCCTACCCCCCTGGCCAGGGCGGATCGCCGCCCCGATACTTAGCCCAAGTTCATATTTGCAAAAACCACCTATGGCGCAGGGCCACTGGCTGGATCCTCTCGCCCGACAAATGTTGCGGGTTTTGAAGCAACCCAGCAAAAAAATCAATCAGCCAACCACTTGGCAGATTGATGTGAATAGGGCAAGCCTGAACGATTGGCTCAAGCTGCCTGGCTGTAAAAACAGCGAGGCAGAATTATTACTGCGGTTGCAGCGAGGGGGAGTTCAACTCAGTGGGGTAGCAGATCTTGCTCAATTATTAGAGCTATCAACAGCTCAACTGGAAGCATGGAAGCCGCATTTACTTTTTCGTTGGTATAGCGAACCGCCAAGCCCTACCCAGCCACCAATCAATCTAAATAGTGCTCTAGTAGCTGAATTAATTGGTCTTGAGGTTTTTAATCCTGAAAGATATAAACGCCTACTCAGAGAACGGGCACGGAGGCCCTTTAGCGATCTAGCAGATCTGCAAGAACGCTTAGGCCTGCCCTCAGCAGTAGTGGAAGCATTAATTGGCAGGGTGAGCTTTGGCCAGGGCAACGGGCCGGCCTTGCCAAGCACTCGCCCATGAACAGAATCCACCAACCCAACTTGTTCACGGCCCCCGCCAGTTGCAGCAGCGAACCGGAATTAGCCCTAAATCCAGAAGTTTTACAGGCCTGGCAAACCCGGGT
>VFLB01000200.1 GCA_009914645.1 Synechococcaceae bacterium Bin_79_3 | reverse complement strand
TACGACAATCGCCACCGTAATTTGAGCTTGGTCCAACAGCAGGAATTCAGCGCTGCCGGCCGCCAAGCAACTATCCGCTTTTGCATTGATGATCAACGCAGCATCACCTGGAGTGATCTGGTGCGGGGGGAGATGCGTTGGGCTGGTGCTGATCTTGGCGGCGACATGGTAATTGCCCGCCGCGCCGCTGCAGATCAAATCGGTGATCCCCTCTACAACCTTGTGGTAGTTGTGGATGATGCCGCTATGGCGATAAGCCATGTGATTCGCGGCGAAGACCATATCGCCAATACCGCGAAGCAGTTACTTCTTTATGAAGCCTTAAATTTAGCGATTCCTGAATTTGCTCACACCCCATTAATCCTTAACCAAGAGGGCAAAAAACTATCAAAACGTGATGGTGTTACCTCCGTGGCAGATTTTCAAGCCATGGGTTATACCGCAGCTGCTCTGGCCAACTACATGACCCTCCTGGGATGGTCTGCCCCAGAAGGAATGGGGGAACGTTTCACACTGCAACAAGCCGCCGCTGTATTTGATTTTGATCGAGTAAATAAAGCTGGAGCCCGTTTTGATTGGGATAAATTGAATTGGCTAAACGGCCAGGTGCTCCATGAACTTGGCAGTGAACAGCTAGAGCAGCAATTACAGCCTCTTTGGCAAGCCGCCAACTTTGCTATTGAACAAAAATCATTGGCTTGGCGCTTAAAACTATGCAACTTGCTTGGCCCATCTCTCACCCTTCTCGCCGATGGGGTAGAGCAGGCAAAACCTTTTTTTGAGCAGCCAGAATTAACAGCAGAAGCCCTTTCCCAACTCCAAATTCCTAACGCAATTTCAGGCCTCCAGGCCCTGTTGGCATCAATCCCAGATCATCCAATCGATAGCAGCAGCGCCCAACAATTAATCAACCAAACCTGCGAGGCAGCAGGTATTAAAAAAGGTTTATTGATGAAAAGTTTGCGCGCAGCCCTGCTGGGGCGTTTACAAGGGCCGGATCTAATCGAAACTTGGTTGTTACTTAACAGTAGTGGCGACGACCGCCTCCGCTTGCAGCGTTGCTGGCTCTAATTCCACTAAGCCCAATTTTTTTGCTAGCCATGGTGCACTAAGCCCTTGCAAACCAACGGTCATTAAAATCGTTAAAAAAACCAATCCCTGCAACCTCCCTGCCCCTGAAATCCCCGCCTGCTCTAAGCGAATTGCAAACAAGCTGGCAATAGCTGCAGTAACGATGCCCCGCGGCGCTAACCATGTGATCAGCAGCCGTTGAGCGCCATCTAGCGGCAAGCCAAAAGTGGCAACAGAAATAGCTAGGGGCCGCACCAGCAGCATCAACACCAACACACAACCCACACCTCCTAAACCCAAAGGGCTTAGTTCTTGCCAAGACACATCAGCGGCTAGCAACGGAAATAACAAGGTGATAGCTAATTGAGCTAACTGCCGAATTAAGCCATCTAGTTGTTCAGGAGCTGTGGATGGCCTGCGGCCCACCACAACACCAGCGGCAACTGCCGCTGGTAAACCTGATTCCG
>VFLB01000326.1 GCA_009914645.1 Synechococcaceae bacterium Bin_79_3 | reverse complement strand
TGTATGTATTAATGGTGCAATTGGGTTTGCGTAATACTTTAGTTGCTTTGATCCTGCCTAATGCTGCCACAGCGTTTGGAATATTTCTACTGCGTCAAAGTTTTCTTGCAGTGCCAGTTGAGCTGGAGGAGGCAGCTCGGATGGATGGCTGTAGCCCCGTTGGCGAGTGGTGGAATGTATTAATCCCAGCGGCTCGGGCTGATTTAATTACTTTAGGGATGTTGGTTTTTATTGGAACTTGGAGTGATTTCTTATGGCCTTTGGTGATTTTAGATGATCCCAATCTTTACACATTGCCATTGGGTTTGCAGCAACTTTCAAGTAGTTTTTCTTTGGATTGGCGTTTGCTGGCTGCCGGCTCAATAGTATCTATCCTGCCAGTGCTTGTTGTTTTTGTTGTGCTTCAACGTTTTATATTGCCTAGCGCTAGCGGCGATGCTGTGAAGGGATGATTTGGTTGCTAGTTGTTTTCTAACTACCAAATGTTTTGCGAGCTGGAATTGGATATGGGATGCGTCTGTGGCGCATCCGTTTCCACACTTGCACAAATGCCTTAACAAGTAACTCCATCTCAGCTATTTCAAGGCCGCTGAGGCTTAGCTGGCCGTCATCCCGCCGGGCCTGAATTATTCGCCGCACGGCGGAGTGGGCTTCTATTTCGTTTGTTTCGGGGGGCATCGAGCGCAGGGCCGCTTCGCAACCATCGGCCAACATCAGCACTGCTGTTTCCTTTGATTGGGGCCTCGGGCCGCGGTATCGAAAAGGCTTGTCGCTGGCAATTGGGTTTTGTTCCCTGGCCTTATGAAAGAAAAACCCCATTCGTAATGTGCCTTGATGCTCGGGAATAAAATTTGTTATCGGTTTTGGCAGCTTGTAGCGGCGAGCCATCTTGAGCCCCTCGTCTACATGGGCCTGCAAAATTTCAGCGCTGCGCCAAGGATCGTTTAGATGCTCGTGGGGATTGGCACCACTTTGGTTTTCAATAAACCATTGGGGCGCATGCAGTTTCCCAATATCATGATAAAGAGATCCTGTTCTAGCAAGATCTATATCACCGCCAATTGCTCTTACCCCTTCTTCCGCCAGGCTGGAAATCATCAAGGTGTGTTCAAAAGTGCCAGGTGCTTCCGATGCCAATTTGCGCAGCAGGGGTCTTTGTAGATCGCTCAGCTCTAGTAGCCGTGAACGGGTAACAAGCCCAAATTGGTTTTCCACAAATGGGGCCAGCAATAAACCCAGCAGCAACAGGCCCCCCATCAATATCCCTTCCGCCAGTAGCTCACCTCCCAGGGCCCGCCCCTGAAGTTGCAGCCATAAAGCCTCTGCCAACAGCGCTGCAACGGTTAGTAAAACGCTGTTTTGCAGCATTTCTCCCCTGGAGCGCTGGCGGCCCGCCAGCAGCGTTGCCACCACTGCTACCCCAGCTGCCACCAGCATCCGGCCTGTACCAATGCTGCTCAATGGGATTGGCCACAACAATGTGGCTAAAGCCAGCCAACTAAGCCCGCAGGCGGGTCCGAGGCCTTCCGCCAATAAAACGCTTGGGGGCACCAGAAGTGCAAGGGCGCTTGCCGAAGCGCCAAACCAAAGTTTTGCCCCTTGCACAAGGGCAAGGCTTCCCAGCACCAAGAACGCCTGGGATACCTCCAAGCTTGGTTTCCAGCGGCGGCAGATCAGCAGCAATAAAATTGCCCCAAAACTGGCTTCTGCCCAACGTTGTAGAAATATTTGTGGAGCAATACGACGGCTGATTAGGCCGAAATTATCGAGAACGTCGTAGGCCCTTTGGCTAATAGCTTCGCCGCGACGGGTAATTACTTCTCCAGCACGCACTTGAAATTTTGGTATACCTTTTTGCTGAACTAAATCATTAAGCAGCAGTTGGGTGAGGTTGTTGTCGATTCGCAGGTTGGTATTGCCCTGCAGAGATCTAGTAATTAATTTGGCGCCAAGGCGGCGGTTTGGTTCCGGCAGATTTCCAAGTTGTAGCCAGCTGGCTTGAAGTAGTTGGCCAGGGGCAAGGGTTGCTACTACCCCTTGTGCCAACATTTTTTGTTGGGCTAGCCGTAGCTCCTGGCTCCAATTTTGCAGGGTTTGGGGGGCTGAATCTTTTAGAAAAAGCAGCTCCCCAGGGTTGAGATTTACTGGGGGCAGTTGTTTTTCATCCCCCCTGCTGCTGCTCAATAGTTCCTGCAATAAGCGCTCAAGCCTTTCTTGAAGTTGGCGACTGGCAGCAGCATCGCTGATTTGCACCTGTATGCGCGGTCCGAGTTGAGAGCGGCGTTGCTGCATTACTTCGCTATCAACAACTGTTCTGTTGCTGGGGGCTCGCACTTCAAACGGTGCTGGCACCCCTGGCCGCAATGTGGGCTGCACTAGCCAGGGCCAGGCCGATAACAACCCCACGAGCATGCAGCCAAGCAGTAGCAGCAAGCCGTCCTGGCTTGTCCAGCGAACAGGTAAGCGCCACGGCATTTCCTGGCGCAACCAGCGACGCCAAAAATTTTCAGCTTTGAGCAACTGCTTTTGAAGCCACTGCCTTTGGAGCCACTGCAACAAAACTGGAGCCACCAACGCGCTAACCGTCAAACTGACGCTAGCTCCTGCAATTGCCATGGCGGCGCAACGCTTAGATGGGCGCCTCCTGGCGGCGCAGCTTGAAGCCAATTTGGCGGTTTTTATCGCCGCAGGTTTAAGCAAAGGGCTTCGCCCACCTGGGTTGGCTGTATTGAGAGTTGGTAACGACCCAGCCAGTGGCGTTTATGTAGCAAATAAAGAAAAGGCCTGCGCCCGCATTGGCGCCATCAGTTTTGGTTGTCATCTGCCAGCTGATATCAGCCAAACAGAACTGGAAGCAGAACTGCAACGCCTAAATAAAAACCCTGCCGTAGATGGCATTTTGGTGCAACTACCGGTGCCGGCATCAATAAATGACAGGGCCTTATTGCAAGTTTTAGATCCTGCTAAGGATGCTGATGGTTTACATCCGCTCAATTTGGGGCGGTTGCTGCGGGGGGAGCCAGGCCCCCGCAGCTGCACTCCCGCCGGTGTTATGGCACTTTTGAAAGAAGCTCAAATCCCCCTTGAGGGAGTTAGGGCGTTGGTGGTGGGCCGCAGCATTTTGGTGGGCCAGCCGATGGCCCTGATGCTTCAGCAAGCAAATGCCACCGTTACTGTTGCCCA
>VFLB01000343.1 GCA_009914645.1 Synechococcaceae bacterium Bin_79_3 | reverse complement strand
TCCATAACTGACATTATTAGTGGGGCATCTAACACACTGCGATGGTTACTTACAAGTAATATCCTTTTATTATTTGGAATTCGATCAATATTATTTACATAAACTTCAGCGCCAAACACGTTTACAAATTGACGAGATAACTGCAGAGGAGAGCTAAATTTCATAAAGAAATCTTTTGGTATTAAAAGATGTCACAAGTTCTTGAGGGATAATAAAAACAATACTTGAGCCAAATTATTCTACTATTGCTGATTAGCAAGCGCGAGCAAGGCAGCGTTCTTAATCACTTGTTCCTACAGGCTACAATTAGACAATTAATTCTTTTTATCATTGGAAGATTTCAATTGGGGCTATGTTCAATTAGCTATTGTAACAATTATTTTTGGCGGATTACAAATTTGGTGGATTAGCAAGGTTTTTAAAAATCAAAGAACACCAAGATCAATGGATAATCGAGAATTCCGTAGGAAAACAGATAAAATCCTGCAAAATCAGTTGTCGCAACTGCAATCAATGCAACCGTATCAAGATAGGGATTGAAAAACTGTAAGAATTTTGAGCATTAAACCCATCGGTGATCACTGGCATAACCTTGTTACAAACGTTTTTTAACGCAGGAATTGTGAGTATTGTGCGCCAGGGATTACTAACGGGTTTGATTGCTGCAATCGCCTTTGGTGTAAGTGCTCCACTGATTAGCACTCTCACCTCAACAGGATCGCCACTTAGCTTGGCAGGGCTGCTCTACGCAGGATCTTCACTGGCATTATTAATAGCAAAATCAGTTAGGGGTAAAAGAAATCAAGAAAGTTCGGTTAAGCGCCAAGATCTAGGAATGCTGTTGTTGCTAACCGTAATTGGTGGCATTGCAGCACCCATCGCCTTGGTGAGTGGTTTGGCGCTTCTGCCAGCTGGATCTGCATCACTGCTATTGAACCTAGAAACGATCTTCACCATGGGCATCGCCGTTTTGGTGGGAAGGGAACATCTCAGCCGTAATGGCATTGCTGCTGCGGTATTTATCCTTGCTGGAGCAGTAATTATTGGTGGCCAAGCAACATCTGGAGCCACACTTCATGGTGCAATTTTGATCGCTTTGGCCTGTCTTGGTTGGGGAGTTGATAACAATATAAGCCAGCGCCTAAGTATCAGGGATCCAATGCAAATCGCTTTGCTTAAGTCGATGGGTGCATGTATACCAATGCTATTAATAGCAAGTTTTACTGGGGCAAGATTTCCAGCCCCAATGGAGATTGTGCTAATCCTGTTAATCGGTGGGGTTGGATATGGCCTTTCCATTTGGTTAGATCTGTTAGCGCTAAGAGATTTGGGTGCAGCAAGGGAAGCAGTGATCTTTGCTACGGCGCCATTTGTGGGCGCTGGTTTCTCTGTTATCTACCTTAAGGAAGCACTCAATACAAACCTGATTGCATCGGGCGTTTTAATGATTGCTGGGGTGGGATTAATGCTCAAGGAAGACCATGCCCACAAGCATCGTCATGATGAGGTTTGGCACGAGCACAAGCATTTACACAGCTCAAATGAGCTTGATCTGCACCATTCCCATGAACATCCCAATGGGGAAGCGAACGGATTCGAAGCAGATCGCTCCTTCTGGCATTCCCACCCCCACCAACACAAGCCAATGAGTCACTCACATTCCCATGTAAGTGATGGGCACCATCGCCATAAGCATTAACTAAATTGCATAGTAGCAAATAATAATACCTATTCTATAATATTATTTAGTAGTATTTAAATAAAACCTTCTATCGCTCCTGGTGGATGCTCGCCAACAGGCTGATCAGCCAATAAACTGAAATCCTCAAAGCAAAATCCAGGCCCCACACAGCAACTAACTAAACTCCACTCACCACTACTTTGTGCTGCTTGCCAAAACCCTGCAGGTATTACAGAAACTGGCAACAATTGCTCATCATCAATTGAAAATCCTAATAATGTTTTATTTGGTATACCACCATCGGGAGAAAGGCTAAACAATTCCAATGGTTCACCAGCGATGTAATGCCATGATTCATCAGCATTTGCAACCCGATGCCATCGGCTTATATGCCCGCTTGGCAGTAAAAAAAGTATCATTGTTAAAGCAGAGCGTTTCTCAGTATCACTACGGATTACATTCAATTTACTGCGATGTAATTCCCGATACCAACCACCTTCTGGATGTGGTATTAATTGATAACGCTCAATTAATTTATCAACTGCTGTAATTGAACTAATCATTTAATTTAAGCTCGCAATAAATAATATTATGAGTTTACAGCCCACGGTGCCAGGCTAAGAATTGGAGCTATGGAACTCCATTCTGATCTAGGCCAACGGGCCGTACTGAATTCGAACTGCATTCCCTGGTCGCCCTCTCCGATGGCGGGTGTTGAGCGGCGGCAACTCGATCGCAATGGCGGCGAGGTTGCACGGGCAACTTCGATCGTGCGCTACGCCCCAGGCAGCTGCTTTGAGCGCCATGACCATGGCGGCGGACAGGAACTTCTAGTGCTGGAGGGCACCTTCTCAGATGAACAAGGCCACTACCCAGCGGGCAGCTACATGCGCAACCCCGCTGGTTCCAGCCATGCGCCATTCAGCGTGGGGGGCTGCATCATTTTTGTAAAGCTGCACCAGATGCATCCGGCAGATCAAAAGCATCTAGTAATCGATACCGAGAAACAAACCTGGCTTCCAGGCCTGGTTAGGGGGTTGGAGGTTATGCCGTTGCACACTTTTGGCACTGAGAACGTAGCGCTCGTGCGCTGGGCACCTGGCACTGTTTTTCAACCCCATAGCCATCCAGCTGGAGAGGAGATCCTGGTTATCGATGGCATATTTCAAGATGAATACGGCAACTATCCGGCTGGTAGCTGGCTGCGCAATCCCCCTGGCAGCGTGCATAGGCCATTGAGTGAGGCTGGTTGCACAATTTGGGTTAAGACTGGTCATCTTCCTGCGACGCAGATACAGCAGAGCTAGGAGCCATTCGCCGCTCCACCTGCAAAAACACAATCCAGGCAACAGCAGCACTGATGCCACCTGTCCAGTCGTTGCGCAACATCTCGATTATTGAAATCGTACTAGCGCCGATTCGCAGACCCCGTAAAAGAAAACTTCCTATTTTTTTATCTTGTTGCGAAACCTTTTCTGGTTGCATGGCTAAATCGGTAACTGAGGTCAGTAACAGCAGACTTAAGTTAAATTACATCACCAGTGGGAGCATATTATTTGAAATTTGGAATTAATCAGAAGAATCATCTAGCGAGCAGCGCATAAGAAAACTAGGGCTTGAAATAAAATATTTTATAAATCCATTTTAATTCAAATACCAAGGGTTTACCGCCATCAAAGTAGAGATCATGAAAAGCAATATGTGCCGATGGAAATTATGCTCCTTCCAATCTATCTCCATTAATATTCGTATATTGAAGCTTTTGGATAACTGCATTTGAGATTGAGTGTATGATTTCACCAGTAGAATTACCTATTAGAATTCCACCAACACCAAATGTGCCGGCCGACGCAGCAATACTTGCTGCCTTTATAGTTGCTTGCGCTAAATTGCTAATATTGTTAACGCAACTAGACGAATCCACCTGAATAACTGTTTGTTCGCAAACTTGGCAATTACAAGTATTTGGAAGTGATAGAGAATCACTATCTGCTTGCAATTGAAATAGTGATTCAGGAATAGAGGAGAGGGATTTTAGAATTGGCATAATAAAAAATTATTCTTTACTTAAAATTGTAAGTCAAAAAACCATAATAATAGGATGCTTAGGATTTTTTCGAGTTCTTGCTGCAAAAATTAATTTTGCGGCAGGATTTAAGAGCAAACATTTAGTTAATTTAGGTTTGAACTTATATTGACATTTCTCTACCCATAAAGGTGGAGAAGGCCTCGGAATTAAAAAAATGCTTTGTAAAGTTATTTTTTTAGCGTATGCGAAACAGACCTGCTCATTTACGTGTAAGAATCCTAATGGCTTAGCCTAAGTATGCTCTAGTGTTAAGATAAAAGATTTCAATTAGGAATGGACGGTAGCAGGTATTGGTTCAGGCGGCACTCCAAGCAATTTCTCCAGACGATAAATTGGCCATCCTCAGATATAATTTTATAATATTCATGCTAGAAAAAATCAAATATTTTCAGAAAATTGAATATGAATAATTTTAATTGCAGGAAATGTTCATCTATGGGTCTTTCCCTGCTTGCAACGGCATTCGCCATGGTTCCGATGCAAGCGCTTGCTGCCCCTGCCCCCAAACCTCAGTTCAACGGTGGTTTGCGCTTTGATTCCCAAGGGGCTGGAACCCC
>VFLB01000313.1 GCA_009914645.1 Synechococcaceae bacterium Bin_79_3 | reverse complement strand
CGGCCAAAATATTGTGCTCCAGAACTAACTGTAACAATTCTCGCCTCAGGGCACTTATGCAGCAAAGGCAAAAGGGCATTTGTTAAAGCAAAATGACCCAAATGATTAATACCAAATTGACACTCAAAGCCATCACGGGTAAGCGTGCGTGGTAATCCCATCACACCTGCATTATTGATTAATAGATCTAAATGGCCATAACAATCTTCCACTTGCCTAACGGCCCTTTGAACCGAAGCCAAATCACCCAGATCAAGATCAATTAAATCGATAGCACCACCAGCCACTGCTGGTAGGAGCTGGCGGCGTGCCTGTTCGGCCCGATCACGGCTGCGGCATGCCATTAAAACCGTTGCCCCACGGGCCACAAGCGCCCGAGCTGTTTCCATACCCAAGCCGCTGTTTGCACCGGTAATTAAGGCCAGTCGCCCGCTTTGATCGGGGCAATCGGAAGCGTTCCAAGCCGTTGCAATCAAGCCCATAAACTATTCAGAACTTGCCGGTAAAGTTGATCTGGAGATAAGTTAGCGATTAAATCACCACGTTGGTCTAGCTTTTCAAGGCTTGGATATTTACCAATAAAAGGATGGGGCAAATTCCTGCCCACAAAATCGCCATAAATTAAGCCGATGGATGCACTGCCATGGTCAGTACCATTTGATGCATTTTCATGCAAACGCCTACCAAATTCACTAACAGCAACCAGAGTTACCTGGGGCCTTTTGGTTAATTGTTTAAGACCGCGATCAAAAACCTGTAGGGCTTCAGCTAATTGCTTCAATTGATTGGCATGGGCAGTTGCTTGATTTGCGTGGGTGTCGTAACCGCCTTGGGCAAGGGTTATTACGGGCGGGCACTGGGGGGAAGCAATTAAACGCAAAGCGATATCAACCTGTTGGCCGAGGGCAGTTTTGGGGATCACGAGGCCAGCTATGGATGGTTGCAACCCCTCACGCAAACGATCCAATTCACGGGCGCCTGCTAATTCCAGCTCCAACATGCGCCGTAAAACAGGATTTGCTGCAGCTAATTGGGGATTTAGTTGGGCAGAATTCTGCTTTTTTAAAGCTTCAGCTGCCACCTGCAATGCCAATGCTTTTCCACCTTCGATACTGCTGGAACCAGCTGGCGCTAATGCCACCAAGGGCCCTGCCATGTGACGTTGATCCATTGCGGCAGAAAGCCAACCGGGCCCTTCCGCTGATGCTTTAGCCGTGGCCCATTGATCCATTGCTTTGAAATGACTGCGATTTGGCATGGGCCAACCCAAGCCAAGGGCAAAGCTGAGCCTGCCCTCGCGCCATAACGGTTCAATTGCCGCCATGGATGGATGTAATCCAAGGCCATCAGAAAGGGGTAGCGGTTGCTCTAAAGCAAGGCGCGGTCTGGCTTGGCGGTAAATAGGATCACGATATGGCGCAATTGTATTGAGGCCGTCGTTGCCGCCCCGCAGTTCCAATAGCAGCAAAACACGCCCTGATTTGGGCTGTGCCATTGCTGCAGCTGTGAAAGCTGCAGGGGCAAAGGTTGCCGTTGCAAATAAACCGAATAGTGATCTACGTTTCATTTTGTTTATGTTGAAAGTTGCCACACTGGATCTTTAAATAGTTGGGCAATATTGGTGCGGGTAGCAGCAGAAGGAAGTGTTAAACCCAAAGGTGCTATTGGCGATAAAGAACTCAATAATATTGGCGGCAGGTTCCTTGAATTCCAAACTTCTTCATTAGCAAGAAGTGCTGTTAAACCATGGCGACGAGCCTGCAGCCAACGTAGATTTAGCCATTGCTCATTAATGGGCCAACCCTTCACCGATGGTGGTTCCAATAGCGGCTGCCCCATGCGTGCTAATTGCACACGGCTGATTTGTAAGGCCTCTTGATTTCTACTACCAATTAATGCCAAGCTGCGGCTGATCATCAAAATTGGATCACTTAGTTTTTTTCCACGGGCAGCAATTGCCTCAGGAGAATTTATTAATGTATTATGCAGCCAAGGTAAAGAAAGTTTTTGATCTTGCCATTGCTTGGCAATAGATAGCAATCTTTTTTTTGCGGGTAATGTTCCAACTAATACTCGCCATAGGCGGCTACTAATATGCAGAGCAGTAGCCGGTTGTTGCGCTAACCAGGCGGCCAAACTGATGGCATTAAAGGGAGCGCTTTTACCAAGAATATTTTTTTGGCCTCCATCATGGCGATGGGGATCAAGCCCTAACTTACCCTCTGGTGTTAGGTAGTAACCGGTGAGGGCACGGGCAGTTTCTTGAACATCAAATTCCTTATAATTACCCTCACCAAGGCTGAATAATTCTAATAATT
>VFLB01000188.1 GCA_009914645.1 Synechococcaceae bacterium Bin_79_3 | reverse complement strand
TGATGCCACCCCCACCAAGAAAAGCGATTTGAGCCAGGCCTGCCATTCTTCCGCGCAGTTCTTGAGCTGCTCCTACTTGGCAGATCAGATTTAGCCCCGATAACAACACTGCGGTGCCAGCGCCAATAACAAAAGCCATAGCCAGGCTCCACCAAGGATGTCCGCCGATGGCGATACCGAGTTGGCCAAGGGCTGTTAATAATCCGCAGCTACCCAAAAGCAATCCAGGGCGCTGGCTTAACCAAAGGCTGCGCTTTTGCAGCACAAGGCCGCCAGTGATGCTGCCTGCCGCAAGGATACTGGTAAAAAGGCCTAAATCTTGAGGGCTAGGGCCCACCAGTTTGAAGGCCATAAATGGTGCTAAGCCAGGGTGAAAGAACCCCACCAAACAGAACAACGCAGTAAAAGTGAGAGCCTGCCTGATTGGTATGCCACAACCGCGCCAAGCGGCTCCAAGGCTGGCGGCACTGCCTTCGGCGCTGCGTTTTTCTTGATCGCTGCGGGGCTTCAGCAACCACACAACCGTGGCAATTGGAAGTAGGTAGCTGCTGGCATCAAGCAGTAATGCCAGGGAAGGGCCTGTGAAGGCCACCAGCCAACCACCAATGGGCGGACCCACTAATTTACCAACGTTGAACACCACAGAAAAGCTTGTGAGATAAGGGCCAAGTTGCTGTGGCTGATCCACAAGAAGTGCACAGTATTTATTGCGTGCCGTTAATTCATAGGCGCTAGAAATACCCACTGCAAAGGTGCTCAGTAATAACAACAAGGCTTGATTGAAACCGCTGCTGATTGGGATTGCGATCGCCCCAAGGCTGCCCCCCGCTAAGAGCCCCCACTGCGACCACACAAGCACTTTTTCGCAGCCGTGGCGATCTGTTACTACCC
Organism: Synechococcaceae bacterium Bin_79_3; assembly: GCA_009914645.1. Taxonomy (GTDB): domain Bacteria; phylum Cyanobacteriota; class Cyanobacteriia; order PCC-6307; family Cyanobiaceae; genus Synechococcus_D. Next base: position 3,017 of record VFLB01000188.1, on the reverse strand, counting down.
CTGCAGGGCCACTGAAAAGCAGTGTTGGCAATGAAAGAAGAGCGAAATGCAGGGCCAGCACTAAAGGATTGCTGGTGCCATTCATCAATACCCAGCCTTTAGCGGTGAGTCCTGCAAAGGAACCTGCAGTGCTGAGGCCTGAGGCCCAAAGAAATATTTTGCGTTGCCGGGCTAACCCCATCAGATACGCCTTTCGGCGTTAACCATGGCATCGATTCCCACCACTTCCCCAGTTAGGTCGTATTCGCTAGCGGCGGTTATCAATACCGGCACCATTGAGCCAGGGGAGGCGCCTGCTCCGTTTGCACTGCGTTGCACACGCACCTCTCCATCCACATCGGGTGCAAACCGCAAGCAGCGACCAATTAATTCTCCATTGCTTGGATTTTCCTGCTCGATTAAGACATCAACAATGCGACCCACCCAGGCTGCATTGCATTCGGCGCTGATCTGTTGTTGGATTTCCATCAAACGGCCACGACGCTCCTCTGCTACTGCATTAGGCACCTGATCAGGAAGGCTGGCGGCTGCGGTGCCATCTTCTGATGAAAAACAAAATACGCCCACATGGTCAAAGCGCTGCTCTTGCACAAATTGGAGCAGATGCTCGAAATGAGCTTCAGTTTCTCCCGGAAAACCAACAATGAAAGTGGTGCGCATCACCGCATCGGGTAATTGCATGCGTATGCGGTTAATTAGTTCGGTGTTTACACCTTTTTGCCAAGGGCGATTCATGGCCCGCAGCAGATCTGGATGGCTGTGCTGCAACGGTAAATCTAAATAGGGCAGCACATTTGCCACTTCGCGATAGGCAGCGAGCACCTCCGGGGTAAGGCCGGTTGGGTAGGCGTAATGCACCCGAATCCAGGGAATATCCACTGCCCCAAGGGCCCGCAACAATTCAGCTAGTTGTGGCTTGCCATAGAGATCAAGGCCGTAATTAGTAGTGATCTGGCTGATCAGGATTAGTTCTTTCACCCCTTGAGCGGCCAATTGCTCGGCTTCAGCCACGATTGATTCGATTGTTCTTGAACGTTGATCACCTCGCAATTTGGGGATGATGCAGAAAGCGCAGCGGTAATCACAACCTTCAGCCACTTTTAAGAAAGCAACCGCTTCTGAACTGGTGCGGTATCGGGGCAGGTGTTCATCCGCCACGTAAGTGGGCACCGCACTCACCCGGTTCACCCGTTCACCTGCCTCCACCCGCTCCAGCACTTCAACAATGTGCTGGTAATCACCTGTTCCCACAATGGCGCGAGCTTCCGGTAGCGCTTCTAGTAGTTCTTCTTGAAAATGCTGGGCTAAGCAACCCGCAATCACAATTTGTTTGCCCTGTTCTGCCAGTTCCACCAAGGTGCGCACTGATTCAGTGCGGGCGTCTTGAATGAAAGAACACGTATTAACAACCACTACATTTGCGTCTGCTTCATCAGCACTTACTCCATATCCAGCTTCTGCAAGAAGCCCCAACATATGTTCAGTATCAACACGATTTTTTTCGCAACCCAAGTGCGAAAAGGCCACTGTTGCTTTTTTTGTGATCAACCCTTCAGTGGCCATGGCTGGATCGGCCAATCCACCAACCTAACTCGCGGCAGAATTGTTTATTTGCTGGGTGTGTGATCAAAAGCGAAGTTGCAAGCCACCGCCCAGATTCCAGAGGGGGCTGCTGCTGTAAAGCTCTGCGCCCCCTCTGGCATAGATAACGGTGTTGTTTGCAAAGCTGTAATTCAACTGGCCTTGAAGGCCAAGCCCACTGCTTGCCATGGATACCGGGCTGTTAGGCACATTCCCAAGGAACCCCCGCTGCAACCAAGCCAGCCGCAAAGCAGGGGTAAATAGATTCTTACCATCGCGCATTGGTGCTTTCCAGGTAATACCAAGGTCTAGGCCGCCAATGCTGTTATTGAGCCCATCTAAATTGAGGCTGGTGCTGCTTAATAGAAGGCTTGGTTCAAGTAGTTGGCTTTCTGAGAGTTTCCAACGCAAGCCACCTTGGAGTGCGGCATTAAATGCACTGCCGCTGTTATTAGTATGATAACTACGAATGCCAAATAGATTGCTATTAAATATTTGAATTGGGGTGGTTCCATTAACAGCGTCAATACCCAAGGCCCCATCTAAAAACCAATAAGGTGTTTGGTATTGGGCAAAAATTCCGCCACCTGATTCTTTCAAATTAGCGGAGCTGGAACTAAACCATCGGCTGCCACCTCCCTGGATAGTTTGTTCAGCGATCCTGCCAAAAATACCGGCTTTAAAACGAGAGGTTATGGCGTAATCCAGTTTCAAACCAGCTGAATATGCACCTGTTAATTTGCTTGAGCCATAGCCATTTGATTCAGGCAGCAGGGTGCCGCCGCTGCTGCCACCCCAGGCGCGCAAACGCCAACCATCGCGTTCGCTGTAGTAAGCACCTGGATTATTAGCAAAGCGATAGGCAGGATCTGTGTTTATTTCAGGACCAGGCGAAACCAAATTGGGAGTAGCTGCCGGTATTTTTTGGGGCAATGGCTCAAGTAGTTGTTGGCTGAAGATTTGCCAATTGCTGTAGGCGGCGATGGGGGCAAGATTTGCAAAACCGCGGCTTATTTCCACCAGGGGTGTCGCCGCTGCTGGGCTATTGCTTGATGGAACAAGCAAAATCTTATCTGGGGTGCAAACCTCACCGCCAAAGGGATCTGGGGTGCAGGCAGCCCAACTGGGCAGGGCCGCAAAACCGGTTAAAGCAAATGAAATTGCCGTGAAACCACCACTCAGTAATTGGCTGAAAAATTTGTTTTGGCCCACGGGCTGATTTTAACTATAAGTAATATTAGCGAGCAAGCCCTAAGTGTCACCCCCCCTTTTTTTGGATTTATTATTAATATTATCTTTACTTTCTTGGTAATCTTTGTGGTTTAGGTTGATTCTAATTTTTTCTAAGCAGTTTGGCCCCCTCACCCTCTGTAAGCCTTTTAACTACGCCGCTAAATATTCTTTATGGTGAAACAGGCACTCTTGTTATTGGTTTA
>VFLB01000321.1 GCA_009914645.1 Synechococcaceae bacterium Bin_79_3 | reverse complement strand
TGAGAGCTGCAGCGATCGCCACAACACCTTCAACAACAAACACAATCCCAATTGCAACGCTAAGGGCTAATACCTGTGCAGCCGCATCAATGGGTCCACTGGAAAACTGCTGCAGGATTGAAATACCTGCAATTAAAAACAAAGTGGAAACTACCAAACGCCAAAATACCAACCATGCCTTTAATTCATTACGGCGACTTATATTATTTATCCAACCAACAATGCCGCCAACTAAGAAGGCGATACCCACCACAGCAGTAACACTAAAAGAAGCCACCACGGGAAATATCAGAGCTAAAAAGCCCAAAATAAGCAACAGGATGCCTTCAGCAATTGTGAAAGTTTTCAACATAGCTTGAGGCGATAGGCACAAGTTTTAAGTAGTTAAGCAGTCCAGCCGTTTTCCAGCAACCAGTGCTTGTCAATGTTCACGTCAGCGCGAGGTGATCGGAGTAGTTTTTCTACATATTTAGCCAAAAGATCCGCTTCAAGATTCACTAAATCGCCAACTTTTAAAAATTTGAGGGTGGTTTGTTCCCAGCTAACGGGTATTACCGCCATCCAGAAAGCATTGGCAACCGTGCCCGCCACGGTGAGGCTGATGCCATTCACAGCAATGCTGCCCTTTTCGCAGATATAGCGATCAAAGGCAGAATCCTGCCAAGCCAGTTCCAAACGCCAGGAGTTGCCTTCCTGCTCAATTGCTCGCACCACTCCAAGACCATCCACATGGCCACTCACTAAATGCCCCCCAAGCCGATCACTTAGGGCTAAAGCTGGCTCCAGATTCACCCAAGCGGCACTTTTTGAGCGTTGAGCCAAAGTAGATCTAGCAAGGGTTTCAGCGCTCACATCAGCTTCAAAACCATCGCTGAGCAGTTCACGAACCGTTAAGCAAACGCCGTCTACCGCAACGCTGTCGCCCCGTTTCAAAGGGGTTAAGCCATGGCCCTGCCACTGCACCCGTAGGGCGCCAGACAAGGGATAAAGCTGGCCGATGGCCTGCACTAATCCCGTAAACATCTTGTTTGGGGTGTGGGTGATTTGTGATCTAGCCATAATCATGGAGCCCACATCACCGTTGCCATGGTGGAAATGACGGTGGCTGGGATTGCCCTTGATGCCGCCAGTAGAAGCCCAATCGTGCTGCTGCGAGATCCTTCCGGCCGGCGCCAAGTGCCGATTTGGATTGATCAATCACAAGCTCAAAACATTGTTGCGGGGCTCCAGGAGCTCAGCCCCCACAGGCCCCTCAGCCACGATTTAATGGCAAATCTAATGGCGGTAGCAGGTTTAGAACTGGAACGGGTTGTTATCCACAGCATTGAGGCGAACACCTTTAGAGCCCTGCTTAAAGTGGTTGATAACAGTGGTGAAAACCACGAAATTGATTGCCGCCCCAGTGATGCGATTGCCCTTGCTTTGCGCACTGGCAGCAGCCTTTGGATGCTGGAAGAAGTGGTGAGTGATGCATC
>VFLB01000337.1 GCA_009914645.1 Synechococcaceae bacterium Bin_79_3 | reverse complement strand
GCGGCAATTGGATTTTGAACATCGAGTGCCACTAGTTGATCAGCCAGCCAGCGATAGCCACTGCCATCTGGTTTATGAAAAGACTGAGCGCAGCGGGCAAATCCGCCTAACACCGCCCGCAAACTATTCGGAGCTTGGGGATCAAAGCGAGGATGGTGCAAAAGCGCTTCCGCCCTGGCGATCGCATCACCAAAAGGAGCAGAAGCTTGCAGGGCAAACCAGTTGTCAAGAATTACAGGCCGCTCAAGCCAGCGGCTTTGAAATACTTCCATGGCAAAGCTGCGCTCTGGGCAATCCCACGGCTGTAGAGCAGCAAGCGCTGCGCGGGCAAGGGTCATAGAGGAACCTTCAACATGCTCGATAAGCGAAAGCTCGGCTGGCCTTAAACCACCTGCCACCAGCCAGCTCCAAGCCAACCCCAACAGCTGCCTCTGCCCTACGCCAGCGGGCCAGAGCTGCTGAACCGGTAGAGCTAATTGGTGGCAAAGCCCATGTAATTGGGTGGCTAATTCACGGCCAAGCCAGATCTTGCGCTCTAGCAAAGCCCGCTCTAAAGCAGGAGGATCTGGAGTTATCTCCCGCTCTAAGCAGGCGGCCTCTAATTCCTCTAAGGCAGGAGCTTGCAATAACGCCACCAGCAGGCGCGGATCAAGACTATGTTCAGCATTAATTTGATCGGCTAAAAATTGTTTGCAGATGGCAAGCAGGCTCTCTTGCTGTTCTAGGGAGGGTTGCAAAAGACAACATTGCCAAAGTTGTTGGGCACTATCCCAACGGCTAAAGGCATCGCTTTCATACAAAAGCAAACGTTTTAAATCGTGGTTAGAGCGCTCAAACTGCAAACGCACCGGCGCCGAAAAACCACGCAGCACTGAAATCAAAGGGGGCTGATCGCCTGGTGGTAGATCGTTAAATTGCCACTGCTTAGAAGCAGCATCTAAAACAAGCAGCTGCTCTTTAAGAAGCTCACCGCCGCCATCAATTAAGGCAATGCTCACCGGAATCGGTACTGGCTTTGTTGAGCCATGGTTTGCAATTAACGGATACGACTGGCTCAATGCCAGCTGCAATTGCCCAAGGCTTGAATCCCACTGCTGCTTGATTGCTAGCACTGGGGTGCCGGCTTGTTGATACCAAAGCCGAAATGAAGCCAAAGACTTAGATGAGGCCGCCTCAAGGGCCTGCAAAAACTCTTCACAGGTAGCAGCTTTACCATCATGGCGTTTCAAATAAAGTGCAACCCCTGCCATAAAGTCATCTTTACCCAGCAAAGTTTGCTGCATCCTTATAAGTTCAGCCCCCTTTTCATAGATGGTAGTTGTATAAAAATTATCGATAGCTATATATTGATCAGGCTGCACTGGATGGGCTGTGGGGCCACTGTCTTCAGGAAATTGATAGGCTCTTAACATGGCCACATCTTCAATTCGCTTCATTGCACTGCCATGGAGATCAGCGCTAAATTGCTGATCTCTAAATACCGTTAACCCCTCTTTTAATGAAAGCTGAAACCAATCGCGGCAGGTAACTCGATTGCCGGTCCAGTTGTGAAAATATTCATGGGCAATTACGCTTTCAACACTTTCAAGTTCTGCATCAGTTGCAGTTTCCGCATCGGCTAATACCAACTTAGAATTAAAAATATTAAGGCTTTTATTTTCCATAGCGCCCATGTTGAAATGACGCACCGCAACAATATTGAACTCATCAAGGTCGTATT
>VFLB01000092.1 GCA_009914645.1 Synechococcaceae bacterium Bin_79_3 | reverse complement strand
TCCTTGGGCGAAAGATTTACCTCCTTGCCGCCGCGGGTAACACGACATTCCTCCGGATAGAGGGTGATATCTTCATGGCGCAATACTTGCTTCGTACCACTCTCGCCATTGTTGCCGCTACGACGCAGCAAAGCGCGGCAACGGGCTACCAGTTCCCGCATGCCAAACGGTTTGATTAAGTAATCATCCGCCCCCACCTCAAGCCCCACAACCCTATCTGTTTCGGAATCGCGGGCGCTTACAACCAAAATCGGTGTTGAGAAGCCCCGGCGACGCACATAGCGGCACACATCTAGGCCGCTAACTCCAGGCAGCATTAAATCGAGCAGCACTAAATCAAAGGGCTGCTGATCAGGGCTGCCTTTGAACCGCTCAAGGGCTCCGTTGCCAGTGGCTACTGCTTCCACCAAAAACCCTTCGTTAATCAGGGCTTCAGTAATCGTTTCACGAATTGTTTCGTCGTCTTCTACTACAAGTAATCGGGCTGGATTGGTTTGGCTGGGGGAGCTTACCGCCACAAAAAAATTGCTTGATATTTCAAACCTTAATCAAACTCGGCTCTTTTGCACGTCAGTTCAAAAAAACTGATCGAAATTATCGAAATCCACAGCTTTAAAGCTACCCTCTTCCACCTGCTTCATCAAGCGTTCTAGCTGCACCCAGAGGCCACCGCCAGTAAGAAGAGCAAGCAGCATTGATACCAACATTGCCGCCCCTGCGGCAAAGCCAAACACCTGCAAGGCCCCTCCGATGAAAAGGGTGATTCCAATCAGAGTTCCGGCAAAGGCTATGGAGGTTTCTGCATTGCCAAGGGGCAGCAGGGGTAAGCGATCTTGCTTCCATGCCTCTAAGCGATTTTGGATCAGTTTTGCAAAAGTGAGCCCACAGAGCACGCCAATTGCTAGGCCAAAACCACTAAGCAGGTAAGGCGGCTGTTGGATTACCGCGTAAGGAAGATCAAATTCAATGCTGTCGTAGTCCAATAGCCGCTTGAGTGGTGCTACAGGCTAGGAGCTCAGCTTGGCCAGTAGGTCGCTGGCAAGACGTTTAGGCCCAAAACGGCGCCGCAATAGTTTTGCCAAATTGCTGAGATCCTCAGTGTTGAGGCGCCCGTCCCGCACAAGAGTGAGAAGAAGCCTCTGGCGCAGATCATGGCCTTGGCGGCCAAGAATTAATCGCAATCCAGCACCAGCCACGGGTAGCAAATCGGTGGGGCTGCCGTCTTGACCCACAACATCCAGCAAATTTTCTAATCTTTGAAGTTGTAATTTGCCTTCACTATCAAATAAAATATCAAGTAATTTTCGCCTTAATTCTTCAGTATCGGCAGCAAGTAAACGTTTTGCAACATAGGGATATGCAACCCTAATAATACTGAAATCTGGGTCTAATCTTAAAGCTAAACCTTCCTGACTCACCACTGCTCGAATTATTAAGGCAAATCGCGCCGGCACCCTAAAAGGATAATCAAACATCAGCTCTGAAAACCGATCAGTTATCGTTTTAAAATTAAAGCTGCCAACCGATTCGCCAAGTTGTCCGCCTAACACCTCTTCTAAGGCAGGAAGAATTGGGCTTAGATCAGTATTAGGTTGCAAAAACCCCAGCCGCACAAAATCATGGCCAAGGGATAGGAAATCACGATTAATTAAATGAACAACCGCATCGGTAAGGGTTAAGCGATCATCATTGCTGAGCATATCCATCATGCCAAAGTCAACATATCCCAAACGGCCATTGCCATCCCTGCCGCCAGGTAACGCAAATAAATTGCCTGGATGAGGATCTGCGTGGAAATAACCAAACTCTAAAAGTTGCCGTAGCCCTGCAATTACCCCAGCTCTTACTAGGGTTGTGGGATCTAATTGATTTTCTTCAAGCACCGACCTTTCCTGTAACTTAACCCCTTCGAGCCAGGTGGTGGTAAGCACCTTTTGACCACTTAACATTCGTTCAACTCCAGGTATAACTATACTTGGATCATCATCAAATAATGCCGCAAAACGTTCTGCATTGTCAGCTTCTAATTCATAATCTATTTCTCTGAATAATGTATTGCCAAATTCATCAACTATTGCTGTTAAATCATCTCCTAAATTCAGTGGGAGAAAGGGGCCCGCAAATTGAGCCAGCAATCTAATTACAGCTAGATCAAGCACTAACTTTTCATGCAGCTTTGGTCTTTGCACCTTTACCGCAACCCAACGCCCATCGTGCATCTGCGCTTTATAAACCTGGCCAAGGCTTGCTGCAGCAATTGGCTTACTTGGAAAAATAGCAAACAAATTGCTTGCTGGAGCACCTAATTGATGCTCGATAGTTGTAAGAGCTATTTCATGATCAAAGGAGGGAAGATCATCTTGCAAACGTGTTAATTGCTCTAACCAATCGCGGTTAACTAAATCTGGACGAGTGGATAATGCCTGCCCTAATTTAATAAAACAAGGCCCGAGATTAGTAAGTGTTCTTAGCAACAAGGCGCCAAGGCGCTTCTGCACCTGCGGATCCTTGCTACTACCTTGGGTTAAAAGAGTGAGGCTTAATCGGCCCAGTTGCCATAACACCACCAGCAGGCGTCCCAGCAGTTGATGAAGGGGAACAGCAGGGCGCTTATAGATGGCTGTACTCATAACTAAACGAACTCTAGAAACCGAATCACTGATCTGGTGTGGAATCCATTTGCTGCTGCCAATAAGCCCTGGCCCTTAGAAGTTGCCATTAAGCGAGAAGCTCGTCGCAAGGGGGTTTTTTTGCATCTACCAGCCCATGGCCGCGGCAGGGCATGGCCTGCTAGTTGCGTGCAGCAGCAGATGCCCTGGCACCTTGATTTACCTGAACTGCCAGAGCTTGGCGGGCCGCTGCTACGGGAGGGGGCAGTTGCTGCCTCCCAACAAAAGCTGGCCGCTTTTTTTGGCGCAAGCCACAGCTGGTATGGGGT
>VFLB01000178.1 GCA_009914645.1 Synechococcaceae bacterium Bin_79_3 | reverse complement strand
TGGGTAGCTTCCAGCAATTTCAGCCGTTGGCCGGCTGTGCGGGCATCTTCCCCGCCGGCATCGCCTTGTCGCAACCGCCGGATTAGCTGCCGCACCTCCTTTTGGCCTTCGCGGATTGAACCCACCAATTGGTTGCGTGCTTGTCCCTGCTGTTCAAGCTTGATTTGCTGTTGCTGCAGCCAGCGTTGCTGCAATTCTTCGTGCAGTAGTTCAGCCCGCATCAGTAGTGCTGCTGCTTCTTCGGCTGCTTCCTGTTGCCGTTGCCGTTGCGCTTCAAGGCCGCTGATCACACTATTTACGGTGCTGGTGCCTTGGTTTTCCAAAAGGGTTGCGGCTGCTTGCAACACCGCCTCGGGTAAACCCAAACGCCGTGCAACAGCTAGGGCGTTGCTGCGGCCTGGAATCCCCCAGAGCAACCGATAGGTGGGGCGAAGGCTGGCTTCATCGAATTCCACCGAGGCATTTTCAAAGCGCGGATCGTTGTATTTGAGTGCTTTTAATTCACCGAAATGGGTAGTTGCAACGCAGAGTTGCACCGATGCCGCCAGTTGTTGCAGCAAGGCTGTTGCTAGAGCACTGCCTTCGCTGGGATCGGTGCCGGCTCCCACTTCATCGAGCAGCACTAGAGCCGGCGCTAAGCCTTCGCCATTGCGGGATTGCAGTGATTCGATGGCAGCCAGGATCCGGGCGATCCGTTTCACATGGCCGCTGAAGGTGGAAAGGTTTTGTTGCAGCGATTGTTCATCGCCGATATCCGCTAAAACAGCTGCGCACCACGGCACTTTTGCGGTGCCAACGCAGGGCAAAAACAATCCCGCTCGTGCCATCAGAGCAGCAAGACCAAGACTCTTAAGCGCAACGGTTTTGCCGCCAGTGTTAGGGCCCGTGATTGCCACCACCCTCAAGCTGGGATCAATTTGCAGGCTCACTGGCACCACGGGCCGGCCCCCTTCGCGCCGTTCTTGCCACATCAGCAACGGATGGCGCAATTCCCGCAACTGCCAGTGCTGGCCCCCAAGTTCAGGTTTTACGGCACCAAGCCAGCTGCTGTATCGAGCCCGGGCAAGGCCCATATCCAGCCGCCCCAAACATTTCTGTAAAGCCAGCAGTGAATCTATTTCTGCACCAACGGCAGCACTGAGCTGCAGCAGTATGCGCCGTTCTGCTTCCCGTTCCTGCGCTTCCAGTTCTGCGATGCGATTACCAAGGGAAATCACTACCTGTGGTTCGATAAAAACGGTGCTGCCGGAGGCGGAACTATCGTGAACCTGGCCCTGAAATTGCGCAGCTGCGCTGGCCTTCACCGCCAGCACAGGCCTGCCATGGCGTTGAGCGATCACATTGTCTTGTAATTGGGCAGCTAAGCGCCTCAGTAAATCTTGCAAACGTTGCTGCCGCTCTTGGCGTTGGCCCTGTAATTGACGCCTTAAACCCTCAAGGCTTGAACTGGCTCGATCTGCCACCCGTCCACCATCTTCTAAAGCAAAACGTAATTTCTGCTCCAGTTCTGGCAGGGTGCGCAATCCCTCTAGTAAAGCGGTGGTAACGGGCCGCAGCAAAGGATCATCGATTTGACGCCGCAAACGTCTTGCCGCTGCCAGGGTTTCTGCAAGCGCCAGCAGGTCTTCACCGCTGGCGCAACCCCCCTTGGCGCAAAGTTTTAAGAAATTGGTTAGATCAACCACTCCAACAAAACTGAGGCCTCCTTCCAGAAGGCCATCAAGGCCCAGCAGCTCTGTGGTTTCAGTTAGTAAACGTTGGGCCTCCTTTAGCTCTGAGGCAAGAGGTAGGGCAAGGCAAAGCTGCCGCCCCAGCTCACAACTGGCAAATTGCGCTAGTTGTGCCGCTAGCCGCTCCCACTCCAGTAATTGGAGTGTTTCCGCTGCAATATCAACAGTGCTTTGCATCCCCTTCCAGGTTGCTTGGAATCCCTCCTGGGGGTTCGTAGAGCATTTCTAACCAGTTGCCTTCTGAATCTTGCAGATAAAAACTGGCGGTGCCATCGCGATGCTCGTGGATTGAGCCGCATTTATGGCCTGCGCTTTGTAGTTGGCTGTGAATGGCATCAACTTCAGAGCGAACATTGAAATGGAAAGCGAAATGGGGGCCTGCCGCCTTATAGCCCGGCCCCAGCAGGGCTAAACCATCGGCGCCAGCCGTTAGGTAAGCCCAATCGCTGGTATCCCACACCAACTGCATGCCAAGGCTTAGGTAAAAAGACTTTGCCCTTGCCATATCAGCCACTCGAATGGCTACATGGCCCAACCGTTCCACTCCCATAACAATTGCGCG